>JAIPHI010000125.1 GCA_021735285.1 Fidelibacterota bacterium
CCCTCATATCGCAGAGAATCTATCGTCCTGTTGGTATGATCTCTTACAATGATCTCGTCTCCACTATTATTAAAATTTGGCAATTTTCCACCCATTGAAAGTATCTGGGTATCATCTTCCCAAATGTCTAGGAAGCTGGAGTCTTCTACAACCGCTATATGAGCTTTGGGTGAGAGGAACCAATCTTTATCAGGAATAGTTTTATAACCGACTGCATCAAATATTTTCCAATTTTTCAGATTGATAGTAAATGAAGATTTATTATGCAGTTCTATCCAGTCACTCCCTTGATCAGGATCATACATTATTTCATTGATCACAAGGCATGTATCAGGATAGCCAATCTCGATTTGAACTAATTTTTGATTGTCCGTCTGATTTCTGTCATCCGGGTAAGAAATATTTGCTATGACTATTGATTCGTGTATATTTTGATTCTCAAAAGAAACTTCCTGGCTAAATATTTCTCCGGGCTCGAGTGAAATATCCTTTCTGAATCCTATTTCATCGGATTGAAGAGTGGAATCCTGATCCCTGTCAAGCCCGCACAACAATTCAGCTCCGGAGGCAGACTCTAATCCTTTATTTTCAATCTCCAACTCTATAAAAAGATCATCCCCCATCAAAGGCCGCTGAGGTCGCACTAATTCAGCATTAATAATTCCTAGGTCATAATCTCGAGGTGTAATACTATTTGGCAGACCAGGTGTGCCTTTCTGGGCAAGACTGTTGCCCCAATTCTCTTCTGTATTCTCTCCTTCGAGTAAAATTTTCTCATCCGAATGACCTTCTTTTTGATCAGGTGTAGTAGTATAGGCACTTATAGTATCATTTGAAACCGGATGAATTAGTAATAATTCATTCCCATCATCATTACCTAAACCAAAAGATGCTCCTTCAATAGTCAATAATAAAACCGTATCGGGAATCATTTCATCATAGGTATTTGATTTCTGTTCAACCAGATAACCATTATCAAGAATTACCGCCCGCTGACCGCTTTTAATAAGGTAATTATCATCAGGAGAGTATAATGTTTTCTCAGACCCATTAATAATTAAGCTTGCCGGTCGATCCAGAACAGTGCTTTTTAATAATACCGATGTATTGCTATAATTATAGACTTCGATGAATTCATCATAATATTCATTTGTAGAAGGATCGAACATGACTTCGCTAAAAGTCAATTGACCATAAAGAGCAACAATACTAAATAGACAAGTTAATAATATACAAAATTTTTTAATGATATTAATTTTCATAATAAACACAATTTAAACTATAAATTACCTGAAATAATATACTTAATTCTCAAGAAGTTTACAAGTGATTTGTCACTGGAAGGATCGTCGAAAAAAGAAACATTTAAATGCCAAAAAAAACAACCTTCAACAAAAATTTATTGCACCTTTCAAAAGAAACATCTGATCATTATTATCAAAATAGAAATATAAGAAATTCTCGCTGCATTATTGAATTGCCTATCTAAAAGGCCACCTGGCAGCGCAACGCAAAAGTTTAAAAAACCTGATTCAAGATATATATTCAGAATAAACCGCCCCTATACAAAACAGCGCAGAATTATTTGAATTAAAATTTGTTTTTTGATGAATTTCAACAAATAGGACAAAACTATTGAAAATTGCAATATTAATTAAGCCTTCATAAAATTAGAATCCAGAGGGACTGGTTAAATCTCCTCTTAATATAAATTTATGATGGACTTGTAAATAATTATTTATTATTTTGCAAGCTCGAAAACTTCAATTTAGATGTTCTATCGTACCCAACAATCAATCCTGTAACCAACCAAAATCTATCTACTAATATTTACGTATTTGCCGAGATACATCTTGTAATAGTTCAACAAGCCTCTATATTTAGAAAAGTCTTCTGAAATATAAATAGGGCAGAAGCTTTTATACTTCTGCCCTTAATTCTCTATTACTCAAGCAGGGGTTAATTACAAAGTAATAGAGGAGGATATGGTGGTTATGAAAATTATAATTTTAATCCATTGTCTGATTCTTTATTTTCCCATCAATTAACTTGACAGCTTTTTCAGAGTACTTGGTTGCTCTGGGATCATGAGTGATCATGACAATCGTATTGCCTTCTTTCCAGAGCTCAATAAACAGCTGCATGATATTTTCACCGGTCTTAGTATCCAGATTTCCAGTGGGTTCATCCGCTAGAATTATTTTAGGATTATTAACAAGCGCCCTGGCGATCGCTACTCTCTGTTTTTGTCCTCCGGATAATTCATTGGGCTTGTGCCCCATTCTTTCGGATAGGCCCACCCTATCAAGAATATATTCAACCCTTTCACGCCTCTTCTTTCCTGACATTCCGGCAAATAAAAGGGGCATTTCCACATTTTCATAAGCAGAAGCATAGGGTAAAAGATTAAAATTTTGGAAAACAAAACCTATATCCTGATTTCTGATCTCGGAGAGCTGATTGTCATTAAAATTCTTTACACTTTTTTGGTTTAATTTATACTCTCCTTCAGATGGTTTATCCAAGCATCCAATAATATTCATAAGAGTTGATTTACCTGATCCGGATGGTCCAACCACTGTCATAAAATCGCCCTCTTCGATTTGGAGGTTTACCCCCCGCAGTGCTTCTACTTGAATTTTTCCAGTATCGTATACTTTTTTAATATTATTCATGTCAATCATCTTAAACTCCTTTTATTCATAATGTAATGCTTCAATTGGATCTACGGCGGCTGCTCTTCGAGCCGGAAAAAAACCGGATAAAAGCCCCACCAAGCCCAGGATACTCGCCGTTGTAATCGCCACTGTCCATGAAAAATTCGGCTGTGATAACATATACATGGCCATGCCCTCACCAAATCCATCGCCTTTGCCAATCAGATTTCTTATTAGAAAAACTATTAAATAAGCCACACTACCACCAATCAATCCACCAGTCAAGTCAATTAATAAAGCTTCCATAATAAATTGAAATTTTATTAAACCACGTTTACCTCCAATGGCCCTTTTAATACCGATTTCCCGTGTTCTTTTCTTGACAGTAATAAACATAATATTAGCCACACCAACACTGGCTATCACCAGAGTCAAAGCCCCGATCAATCCCATAAAAATAGTTATACCTGTAAAAACTTTTCTAGTTACTTTCGTATTTTTAATTGTATCCCAGAAATGAAGAGCGCTTTTGTCTTCGGGATGGAATCTATATTTACTTCCAAGGGTTTGCCGCACAAGACTGTTTACATATTCCGATCTATCTATTTCATTGACCTGATATATTATGCGGGAAAGATACTCATTACCATAGATTGTTTTAAAGGTTGATGCCGGGATGACGGCGGTCTCTGTATCAGGCCCGCCATACATTCCCATTTGCATTTTGTCTTGCATGACACCAATCACCTTGAAAGGGAATCCATTAATTAATATTGTTTCCCCTACTGCATCAACATCTCCCATTAGTCTTTCTTTCAAGTTAGTACCAAGAAAAATAACCCGACGACGCTCCTGCAGATCCATTTTGTTAATAAACCTTCCACCCTCTTGCGGAAAATGGGTCCGCATATCTTCGTATCCTATCGAACTCACACCTCTGACCTTTTCACTCACCATTTTGTCTTTATATTTAAAGGAATTGCCCCAGCTATCATATTCTCCTGCAATTCGATCAATATAGGGAATCCTATTTTTTAACAGATCACAATCTTCTTCTCTGAAAGAGATCCCACGACCCTGCGGTAGTCCTTGATATTCCCGCCCTGTTTGACCCGGATAGAGAATAACTATGTTAACTCCCAGTCCTTTCCGTGATTTCATCATCTGATTGGCTAAACCATCTCCAAAGGATAGCAATAATATGATTGTTAAGGTTCCCCAGGCAATACCTGCAATGGTCATCAGTATTTTACGCCGTTCTTTATTTAGTTCGCGGATGAATAATTTTATTAAAAGTAGGTTTTTACTAATATGATTAAACACTTTATTCATTTGATTTCCATCTGTTTATTATTTGTTAATAGCTATTACCGGGTCCAGATTTGAGGCTCTGGTGGCAGGGCCCCAACCGGCTGCTAAGGTAATCATAACTATTATAATAATTGTGGTCATAGCAATTACCGGATCAAGAACTAAGGTGCCTATATACTCTTTTAATGGCAATTGATTTGTAAGAGCTATAATTCCCATTGAGATCAGAAATCCTATGATTGTCCCGAGCCCGGCAATCACAAAGGTTTCCGTCAAATATTGGAATAAGATAAGATGTTTTTTGGCACCGACTGCTCGTTTTATGCCTATTTCATTGGTTCTTTCTTCAACAATGACATACATTATATTCGAAATTCCAATACCGCCTACAATCAATGTCATTACGCCAACGACACCAAGAAAAATATTGAATCCCCCGAAAAAAGTATTTAAAAATTTTTCATTCTCAGTTGTATCCCAGATTCCGAGCGCTTCTGTATCATCGGGATGGAATCTGTATTTCCGGGCATAAGCCAATTGGATGTCATCCTTCATCTGATCAGTATATTCAACATTTTCGGCTTTACAAACCATATTATCCATATAGCGATCACCATATATCCCCAGGTATGTACTTACGGGCATATAAATAGCATCCTTATCTCTTCCATTATAACTGGAATCCTGCTTCTTCTGGATTAGTACTCCAATGACTGTAAAAGGCATGCCCTCTATATAAATTGTTTTCCCGAGACCATTTCCTTTCCCAAACATCTTTTCTTCTACATCAAAACCAATAAAAACAACTCGTCTGCGCTTTTTTTCATCAAGCTGGTTTAAAAATCTTCCTCCCATACGAGGCACTAAATTTCTCATTTTTGTAAATTCCGGAAGAACCGCATTAATATTAAAAGACTGCTTCTTATCTTTTACACGGACAGCAACAGACCTTGAATACTGAGGACTAATATTGCCAATCAAAGGCACCTGATCTCGCAAAAATTCAGCATCACCTTTCTGAAAATGGAGGTTTCTACCTCTTGGAAATCCAGCGTAACTAATACTTGTCTTACCGGACCACATAATGCAGATACTTTCACCGAGGCCGTGCATGCTTTCTGAGGTTTGAGCCTTGATAGCGAAGCCAAAAGCCAACAGAAGGATAACAGAAACCGTTCCCCAGATAATACCAAATAGTGTCAGAAATGTCCGCAGCTTTTGCTTTTTTAATTCTCGTAATACTTGTAGAATATTCTTCAACACTGGTTAATCCTTATTTAATTTCTTTGGGCGGTCTTTCGACTATAAAATCACCTGCTTTGACACCGGACTTGATTTCTGCATTAATACCATCACTTAGTCCAACTTCAATATCCTGTTTATGTATTTTTCCGGTTGCTGTATCCTCGACTTCTACATACGTACTATCATCTTTAAAAGTGATCAATCTTTCAGGTACACTCAATACGTTCTCAGCCTTATTAATAATAACTTTTGCATTTGCAGAATATCCAGCCCGTAAATTAACTCCTCGCATATCAGTAATCTTAAGTTCTATGTCAAATACAGTGGCATTGTTTTCTTTGCGGGCTTTAGGTGATATTCTAACAACTTCACCTTCTATGTTTTTACCGGGTAGAGCCCCAATTTGAATTTCAGCTTTTTTACCGACATCAATTTTACCAACATCAATTTCATCAACAGTCCCTTTAAAAATCAAATTCTCCATATTGGCCAGAGTGAACAAAGGGGTTCCTGGTTGATAAGATGTAAGAGGAACAACCGGATCGCCTATATCTACAGATTTTTCCAAAACCGTACCGGAGATTGGAGCCCTTACAACGGATTCGACTTTATCAGCTTCCCCACCTGCATTACCTTTTTCTATTAATGAGAGTCTATCTTTGGATAGTTTATAAGAAATTTCGCATTGATTATATTGTAATTTTGCCTGCTCAAAGGATTCCGGAGATATTAGATTTTTTTCCAGTAATTTTTGGCGACGTTGATAGGTTTTCTTGGCATTTTCAAAAGCTGCTTTTTTCATTTCTAGTTCTCTTCTGGCCTCTGTGAGTTCTCTGGGTGTAGGATCAGGTGTTATTTTCACAATTACATCACCTTTTTCTACCTTATCACCTATTTCTACAAATTTTTCTTTTACAATGCCCGGAATTTTGGATTTTACTTCGATATCGTTCTTTGGAGTTATTTCACCGATTGCAATAGCCTCTTCTACTATCGTCTTTTTTTCAACCTTTACCGTTTCAAAAGGCTTACTTTTTTCCTTACTACCACTTATAATTATTCTAAAACCAACAAAAACAATTACAATAACAACCACACTTATTAATACTATTTTACCTTTTTTCATAACGCACCTTTTAATTTTTTTGAAATCCAAACCTTTGACATATATTAATCAAGTTGGTTGTCATTTATTTTATATTTTTTTGTAATTTGTTAAATGTGTGATTTATTTCACATGCGTACAAAACTCTGAGTGTTAAATCATACTTGATACTATTCTAATATATTTATACTTTTAAAAAAGATAGTTTCGAAAGTATAATTAACAAAAAAAGGTGAATTTATGGATAAATTATTTGAAAAAGGTATTTCATTAGGGCTGGGTTTCTTCACAATGACCCGCGAAAAAGGCGAACAAATTGTAGATAAATTAATTGAAAAAGGTGAAATATCAAGAAAAGAGGCCTCCGGAGTATTAGATGAAATATTAAACAGAGCAGAAAAAGAAAAAGAAGAGTTAGAGAAAAGAATCAATTCCAGTCTTGAGAGAACATTAAAAAAATTCAATGTCCCCACTAAAGAGGAAATCGACGAACTAAATCAAAAGCTGGATAATATTTCGCAGAAGCTTGAAAAAATGGAAACAACAGATAAAGATTAATATAATAAATTTTCTCTGGGAATAAAGTTGATAAGATTTGATCGGAGATATTAGATGAAAACACCTTTTAAGAACATTAAACGTTACCGTGAAATTATTCAGATTCTGCTAAAATATGGCTTTGATGAGATATTGGATCGTTATGGACTGGATAAATATCTAAAAGGTGGCTTCAAAATATTCTCAAAGACAAAGGTCAAGGACGTTGAACATTTAACTATTCAGGAGAGAGTCCGGAAAGCTCTTGAAGATTTAGGGCCAACTTTTGTAAAATTTGGCCAAATGCTAAGTATAAGGCCAGAAATTTTGCCAGCTAAATTTATAAAAGAACTACAAAAGTTACAGGATCAGGTAGCACCTTTTCCGACCGACGCAGCTATATCTATTATAGAAGAAGACCTTGAGCAGGATATTGATACTATCTTTAAGGAATTTGAAGAGGAGCCCCATGCAGCTGCTTCTTTAGCCCAGGTACATCGAGCACAACTGCATAATGGAGAGCAGGTAATTGTCAAAGTCCAGCGACCTAATATTCGTTCTAAAATCGAAAGTGACCTTGACCTGCTTTATAATATGGCCAAAATCATCTCCAGAAACATATCAAGCGAACTCATGTATCAGCCCTCCGAGCTCATTGACGAGTTTAAACATTGGATCAAAAAAGAGTTGAACTTCAACCAGGAAGCCAGAAATATTGAACGCTTCAAAAACCATTTTAAGGACAATCAAGATATCCGCATTCACTCAGTTTATTGGGATTATAGTTCATCACGAATAATTACAATGGAATATATTGATGGTATTAGAATATCAGATATTGAAAAAATTGAAGAAGCCGGCCTGGATAGGAAGAAGATTGCAAGGATCGGAGCAGAAATAACTTTAACTCAGATTTTCGATTACGGCTTTTTCCATGGTGATCCTCATCCAGGAAATATCCTTGTCTTAGAAGGCAATTTGATAGCTCCCATGGACTTTGGACTCGTTGGCAGTTTAGATAAACAACT
>JAIPHI010000126.1 GCA_021735285.1 Fidelibacterota bacterium
AGACCAGTTTTAATAAAGCCAAGTCCGGCTTTGATATTGTTATTGTGGATACCGGAGGAAATCATGCTGACTTGACTGAAGATTATGCTTCCATACCGACAGAAATGAAAGCCATAGCTCAAAAATTTGGTAAGAAGGTATGTCGTGAATTTAAGATGGAACAGTTAGTTGCTAATATTGAATCTCTTCGAGAAACTGTGAATGATAGAGCCATTTTACGTTGTCTTCACTTCTTTAATGAAAATCGTAGAGTTGATGATTTAGCTGATGCGATAGCAGAGGATGATTATGATAGATTTTTGAAGATTATCCAGGCCTCAGGTGATTCTAGCTTTAAATATTTACAGAATTGTTATACAACAAAAAATCCATTAGAACAGGGTATCTCTTTAGCTCTTGGATTAAGTGAATATTTTCTCCAGGAAAATAATTGTAGAGGAGCCTGTCGTGTCCATGGCGGTGGCTTTGCTGGTACTATTCAAACTTTTATTGATGAATACGCTACTCAAGAATATATAGAATTTATAGAAAATATTTTTGGTAAAAACTCTGCAACTAAAATTCAAATCAGAGATTTTGGTGGTATTCAAATAGCTTAATTCCATTAATAGAAACAAATAAAAGCGACTAAGGGATCGCAAATATAAAATATTTTTGGGATGGATAATCCAAAAGATATCCGTCTCTGGTCTTATTAGTAAATTATATTCACTATTTTATTATAGAATATTAATTTCGGCTAATATATTTCAGCATCTGAGCTATATCTATATAGTATAATCCCGGAAAGATTTTTTTAAATTGACCTTTCCGGGATTTATACCCTCCTCCATATTGTAAAATTTTGATAACATAAATTATAAAAATTATTTAAGAATCAAAATATTTTTTGTATGGATCTTAATAATTATTTATAATAATCAATTTTATGAAATATTATGGGATACGACTCATCAAGTCCTGGATTCAAACAGTTCATTAAAATTTTCAATTCATAAAACTAGTTATTTATAAAAATTGAGTATTCAGGATTTTACAATAAAAGTTATTAAAAACCTGATATAGAATGACATACCATCCCTTAAATGTTATAATACAATATTAGATATGAAAAATCTTTAATTTTCACAAGATTTAATTGAAAGTCTTAAATTTATTATCTAACATATAGCAATTCAGAAGTTTAGGCGTGGTTTAAGTAAAATACAAATAATATAATAAGATTGGAGGGAATCATGCGAAACTATTATTTAATTATTCTAGCATTAATATTTGTATTGAAGATGAGCTGTGCCCCGCAGAAATATACTAGAGATATTGATGTGACTGAATATAATATTGAAGTTCATTTTGAGAATCCGGGTAAAGTAGATTTCATGGTTGATGTGATTTCGAAAATTAATCCGAAATTAGATCATATCGAATTTCTGTTAACTCCAGGAGCAGAAATTGATTCTGTTAGTGTTGAACATAATGGAATCTGGAAAAAGCTATCTTACAGTACTATAAAAGATACTATTAGAATCTCAATTCCACCTGAAATCTCGATAGGAACTGAACATCCTATGCGCTTTGTTTATTCCACTCCAGTGAGAGATACAATTGGTGATTTTCTTTATTTAGATCGTGGTTTTAGGTATTATCCTTTAATCATAGATGACGTTGCAAAAGTAAAAATTGCAGCTACTGTGCCTGCCGGATATAAAATGTTTTCCGGTGGCGATCTAGTAGATATAAAAACTAAGAAAAGCCTTGTAACATATAAATATGCAACTAAAATCCCGGTGTTTAAAATTCCTATTGTGCTTATCAGACCTGATAACTACTCTTTATTAACAAAACAGTGTAATGGCAAGGGAGCTGAATTTTATTTCCTAAAGCAGAAAAATAATAGCAATTTAGATATTGTAGAAGAAATTTGTAAAACTTTACAATATTACGAATCTAATATTGGTGAATTTCATCACAATAATTTGACTTTCATAGAAATTGATCAATATCCCAGATCTAGTTTCATAGGTACAGGACTAGTTCTCTCAGGTACACAGGTCGTGGCAAATTATAAAAAAGAGAAATATCAAGGATTGTATTTATTAATTGCTGCTCAATGGTTTGGCGCTGGAGTCTTTGGTGATTTTCAAAGTAAAGGCTTCTGGTTCTTTACATTGTCTCTGCCTCATTATTTACGTTTAATGTACACGAGTGAGAGTTATGGTGAGCAAGAGTTTAAGAGAGAATTGCAGACTCCATATGATAAATATCTTAACTATTCTGATTCTGACCATGATATGCCAACTATGGAAATAGATATGCCTAATAAACCGGTCAAGATCTATAATATCAAAGGTAGAGGACCAATGATTCTAAACCAGTTACGAATAGAAATGGGAGATGAAAATTGGCATGAATTTGTGCAGTCTTTGTACAAAAAAATGCAGGGTAAAGTCATGATTTATGAAATGTTTAAAGAACATCTAGCTAAATTTGCTGACGAAAAAATTGTGGGAGAATTTGATAGAATGGTGAACTCAAGGGGCGATATTAATCAATCACAAAATGAGTAGGGCAAAAGTTTATTAATGAAACTATTTTTGATAAACAATTTTTATAGTTTTACTTAATTCGTTAGTTTTTAGTCTTACAAAATATATTCCTGTGGGGATATCCTGTCCTGATACATTATTTGTATTCCAGATGAATGTATGTTTGCCTTTCCGCTGGGAAGTATTAACTAAATTAGCCACATGCTGTCCCTGTAGATTATATACATCTAATTTCACACGAGATGTTTTCTCTAAATTGTAAGATATGGTAGTCCTGGGATTAAAAGGATTAGGATAGGCCTTTAGTAATTGATACTCGTTGGATTGATGCGCCAATTCAGATTCTACTGAACTTGTTGAGGTGGTATAAAATTTAAGGCCTTGAACTCGATTACCGTCGTAGTAAGGATTGTCTTCCGGTTCACATATATTTAGACTGAATTCATAATTTGAATATTTTTGCAGAGATTTTACTAATAAAGTATTTTCACCCTCTTTAATATCTACATTATTTTCTATATCATTATAATAACTACCAAAATTACGATGACCGGAAAAGGAGTAAACTACTTTGCCATTGATATATATTTTTAGATCATCATCAGAACCCACCCAAAGTTCAGCCTTCTGATTTTTTGGAGAATAAAAATAACTAAAAGCATAACTAATTACATCAGCAGTCTCCATTTCTTCTTTAAAATAGTCGCCAATATCTATTCGGTCTTGAATAAAATAGGTTTCTTCACTCCAACCATTTGCACCAGGTTTAGGTGTTGATGCTTCCTCATCAATAAAGGCATGGTTTAGGGGATTATCAATTTCATCAATAGAATAGGGACCTTTTAAAAGCCAACTACGATTGCTCTGTCCATAATCAGCAGCTGCTGAGCTGCTCTTTTTAAATGGGTAAATTTCATTTTCAAGCTCAGTACCTTTTATATTTATTTTCTCCGGATCATTAGTTCCTAGTCCCACTTTTTCAGCCAGAGTTATTTGTTCAAAGTCATCGGGATTTAAGCCCATTAATCTGGCAGACACGTGTTCCACAGCCACCGGGTCCTGTCCAGCAATGATCGTGTTCATTTTGATCCTATTGCGGATTGTGCTAATATTGTTAATATTGTCATCACCGATCCAGGAGGCTGATTTATCTTTTTCCAAACAGGCTATCGCATCTACCACTGCAAAATCTATATCAGCGATGTTGGAAAGATCAACAATTTCCTTCGCAATCCAGTTGCCATGTCTGAGATTGTGTGTATAATTATCCTGAGGTACGCCATAACTTTTTGAGAAACCGTATCTGGTGGAAGGAGCTATTCCAACTTGGTTTTTTAGTACATTGGTCATACCTACGCTGTGAATTTTCATGACAGGCACGGAAATATAAAAATCAGTATTAAGTACATCCTTATGAATAATATATTCACCATTTTGTGGAAGAGCCTGATATTCATTAGATAAATCCACTTTTCTCAGGTCCTGCCAGGGATTTTCAGGAGGTGAACCGTTCAGATTGGAAAAACGGAGATTGATTCCCTCTAGATAACTATCAGTTTTAAGGCTTTGATAACCGGCCTCATCCCACAATTTATCCCACTGGGGTGAATAGAATTTACTTTGATATTCCATTTCATAATCCATTGGCCGGGGTGAGCCTTCACCAACTACAATTTCAATATTACCTGGATCTATTTCGTCTATTATTTTTATTAATGCCTTTACAACTCTTACATCGGTAATTTCACCACAGCCGGAAGGATCGGGATCAACAATATTGGGCTTAATTAAGACCATATCTCCGGATAAAATTCGATCTTCGAAACCGCCGGCCAATTCCACGGCCTTTCTAACTAAATCTTCTACATCAGAATAACTTAGATCAGCACTGGTTGCTTTTGGGTTTGCAAGGTTGGAGTTATTGGATCTAACCAAAGCTACATCTGTTGCGGGGTAATCGATAGTAGAAGACCAGGTTTTATATTGAGGATACTGCTGTATCTTATTATTTCTAGCTTGACTAATATCCAGGTACAAGAGGATGGATAAAATTCCAAGTATTACTAATATTTTAATAATCTTTTGTTTAGTCAAAATAATCTCCTTATCAAATATTATCCTAGGACAATATTAATAATAAATAACCACAAAGTGTAGCACCTACCAGTGTATATCCTAAATAATATAGAAATAATTTAATTCCAAGGGAGGTCTTATAAACATATAAGGTTTGTAGTTTGGTTGCAGGACCGGCAATAAAAAACGCTAAAATAGCACCGTTATTCAATCCCATTTCTTGCAATACTTTGATCAGGGGGATAGCCGCTCCTCCACAACTATAAAAAGGCACACCCAGGATAATTGCAATGATCAAACTTAAATTACTAAATTTTGTAAAAATCTGATTAACGAGTTCATAAGGCAGAAAAGATTTTACTGCAGAAGCGATTAAAAGCGCAATAACAAAATATTTGCCAATAAAAAGGAGACTGCTTTTTAATTCTTTTAAAAAAGATCTATTTTCAATTTGTGAGGAAGTTGCCCGATGGGTTTGTTTTATATTGAATTTATTAAAATATTTCACTAGAAAACCTGCCAAGACTCCCAAAATAAAAGCCGATAGAACTCTAGATAGGGCTAGAAATATACCTAACTGCGACCATGTTAAAATGAAAATACCGGGATTGATCAAAGGCGAAGATATAATAAATGTTGCGATTACACTAAAAGGCAAACCGGATCCCAGCAATGTCAGACTGATTGGTACAGCAAGGTAGGTCGGCAAAGGCGAAATAATACCGACTAATCCAGCAATTAGAATTAATCCTAATTCTCCTTTTGCAGTCTTAAAATAATGAAGTTTTGTAAAATATTTTCTTATTAAAGTATTGATTAAAATACTTAGAATTAAATAAGGAAATACTGTAACAAAAAGCTCGCTGAAGTTGGTCAAGATGCGAGCAGTATAGGTTCCTTCCAATAATTCTGAGATGGTATAATATAATTCGGTCATAATAAAATTATCAAAATATAACAGATATTCCGGTCTTGTCATGTAATTGGATTTAATGGATCAAGTGCTTGATATAGCAGCTTTTCGCTCTAATCAATCCGGAATCACAGTATGAATAAAATACGTGTATTATTTAAATAATCAAATTGATATTTAGAACTCTCGATTAGCTCAAGAATGATATTAACTTTAGCATGGTGGAAGGCAATTTTAAGCATCTTTCGAGTGTGGCAATAAGGGGTGAAAATCATTGATTAAATATTATTTGCTAAATCATATTTACTGCATTATTAATTCCAAAGATCCGTTATCCGTATCATCGCACAATTTGATTTGACAAGGATTCTTGCTTATACTTATATTTACTATAGATAGCTCCAAAATTTATTTGGCATTTTCGATATGTATAAAAGATATATACTGGTAATTTTTATGCTGTCCCATTTTTTGCTTTTTGCAGAGAGTGGTACCCGTAATAAGCAATCTCTATCAAACCTAAATTATATTAGAAGACCAAGTTTATCTATGGGCAATAAATCATTAAAATACAATCAGAAATATGGAAAAACTATTGATAATGGGAATGACAGTCTAAGTACCAATCATAACTTAAATTTCATTATAGGAGATGGCTGCGGAATTTTTATTTTTCCCTATTTGGAATTGGGAGCTAATTATAATGAAATTTATTTAACAGGTGAATTTTGTTTTATGTGGCTAGGAGGATATGGAGCTTTAGTCTGTCAATATGAGTACTTAAAAACAGATCGCATATCTGCTTCAATTTTAGTGGATTATGGCAGCTTTGGCGGAGCCGGTATTCGTGAATCCATTAATATTAAAGGGGGAGGTATTGAGTATAGACTGGAAACATTTGACTCAAAAGCACAAGGAGTGGGGAGATTAACACTACAATTTGGAACCGGTGGCGCTACTGTAATTTTTTTACAGATTGGATTTAGATTGAAAATATAATTTTAAATATCATCAATTTTCAGGTACTATCTGTTTAAATCGGATTGAACAGAATCAAATATTGATTTTATAAAAGGGAAAAATTAAAACTAGGTTTTATGGATAATATAAGGCCGGTAAACTTATTATAAAACTGCCGGCTGATTTTTACATTTTGGTTCCCTCATATTAATCCTATATAAATGAATTAGATAGTATTTTATTCCTATCCTAATCATTTAAATATAACAGTTTTCCGGATAAATATTGTACGCCCGAAAGGAGTCGAACCCTTAACCTTCTGGTCCGTAGCCAGACGCTCTATCCAGTTGAGCTACGGGCGCATCTTTCTTTTAAAAATCGATGCAATTTATCCTATTTTTGAACATATTTCAACTAAAAATTTAAATTCAACCTCTATATCGAAATTTGATGTTTGTTAATTTTATTTTTATTTTTAAAAACAAAGTGATAAGGTTCAAAAAAGGAGTAGATATGCATATTGATTCATATAAATTTGGGAACATGGTCGTAAATGGGATAAACTATACAAATGATTTAAAAATATTCCCTGATGAAGTTAAATCAAATTGGTGGAGAGAATCAGGTCACAATTTATCGAAGTCTGATATAAAAGATATAATTGACTATAAACCAGATGTATTAATAATCGGTACTGGAAAAATGGGCGTCATGAAGGTTAGCCAGGAGATTAAAAATTATATTCGAAATAATGGCATTAAAGAATTGCATGTAGAAAAATCCGCTAAAGCAGTTAAGCTATATAATCAAGAAAAAAACGAAAACAAAGTTGCTGCTTTCCATTTAACCTGTTAATGTAAATAATCTAGGTAGGCTTTACCACATTATGAAGGGTTAATTCCCATATTATTCAGATTTGATTATGTTGACAAGATTTTCACTTGTAAGACCTACAAGTTCTAACAATTGTTGCCGGGACCCATGCTCTATAAAGTGATCCGGAATACCCATCGTTTGAACTTTACAATCCAGCTCATTATCATTTATAAATTTTACAACCTTTGAACCAAACCCACCTTCAAGTGTATTATCTTCAATAGTGATAATTTTTTTGTGGTCCTCTGCAATTTGAGTTAACATATCTTTGTCTAAGGGCTTAATAAATCTTGCATTGACAATAGTAGGATTATAAAAATTGGGATCCAAAATATCCATAGAATCTATCGCAATTTGGACCATATTCCCAATCCCTAAAATTGCGATTTCCTGACCCTGGCGCACCATATCCCAGGAACCAATCTGTAAAGTATCAGGG
>JAIPHI010000127.1 GCA_021735285.1 Fidelibacterota bacterium
CATCCTAACTTTCCGTGGACGGGGATGTTATTCGGCTCTACAATCATTGGAGCCTGGTATTGGTGTACTGATCAGTATATAGTGCAAAGGACTCTATCAGCTCCGGATCAAAAAACTGCCCGCCGAGGAAGTATTTTTGCAGCTTATTTAAAGTTGCTACCGGTCTTTATTTTTATGATTCCGGGAATGATTGCCCTGGCATTATCAAAAAAAGGATTACTGGATCTAGCATCCTCTGATGCAGCTTTTCCTGCTTTAGTGCATAATCTTTTACCAATTGGAGTAAAAGGAATTGTAGTCGGAGGTTTGATTGCGGCTCTGATGAGTTCTCTGGGTTCCCTGTTTAACTCAAGTGCCACCTTATTTACTGCTGATTTCTATAAGAGATACAAACCGGACAAACCAGAAAAGCATTATGTAAAAGTTGGAAGGATTGCCACTGCAGTTGTTGTAATTTTGGGCATTGTCTGGGTGCCTGTCATGAAAGTGATCAGTAATGTACTGTATGAATATTTGCAAAATGTTCAATCTCTGTTAGCACCTGCGATTTTTGCCGTGTTTCTGCTGGGGATAACATCCAAACGAGTTAATTCTAAAGGTGCTCTCTGGGGATTGAGTATAGGATTCGGATTAGGAATGTTTCGACTATTGTTGGATATATTGGAAGGAACCGGAATATTGACTCAGAGTAATTTTCTCTATAGTATTGTAGCTATTAACTGGCTCCACTTCTGTATTATACTTTTTATTATTAGTGTTGCTGTCATTTATATTGTTAGTTTAATGTCAGATAAACCCTCGGATGAAAAACTGAGAGGCCTAACTTTTAAGACAATCTCCGAGGAGGATGCAGCCGAAACAAAAGCCAGCTGGAATGCCTGGGATGTAATTCATACAGTTATTGTTGCCGGAATTGTATTAGCTGTTTATATAATTTTTAATTGATATTTTTTTTAATAGAGTACAACTGATTAATTTGATGAGCACATTTTTGATATGTAATATGAATAGCTGCTCTTAGGAATAGTCTGTTTAGAATAATTAAGGGCGCAATATGTTGGAGTATATGACATAAAAATATTATTCATATTTGATTCAATATTCCTGCAAAAAATTAGAGGTAGGATTAAAAGATATTTCTTTAAAGTTAATAAAGGACAAAATTCAATTATATATTAAAGATGGGCTCATCAGCAGCTATGAATAAATGATGGTGCAATTTTAAAGTATATTTCTAAGGAATTTGGAATTTAAATATTTTTTATGATAGCCATTAGATAGTTTGATTGAAAACATAGAATAAAAAATAAGGATAAAAATGATGTATGCAATTGGCTTAGATTATGGGACCAATTCTGTTCGAAGTGTTATCATTAACACCCAGACAGGAGAAGAAGTTGGTACTCACAGCTGGGTATATGAAACCGGCGAAAAAGGGATAATTCTTGATGCAAAAAATCACAATCTAGCCCGCCAGAATCCGGCTGACTATATTAAAGGTTTCGAAATTACGATTAAAAAAGCTATTGAGATGGCTAAAGAAAATGATAGTGATTTTAGTTCTGATAAAGTAATTGGAATTGGAACTGCTACCACGGGTTCAACTCCTCTTCCAGTTAATGAAGACGGTACCCCTCTGGCAATGCTCGAGAAATATAAGGAAAATCCTAATGCTCATGCCTGGCTTTGGAAAGATCATACTGCTTATCAAGAAGCCGAGGAGATAACAAGAACTGCCAGAGAAAACTATCCTCATCTATTGGCGAAATACGGGGATGTATATTCATCAGAATGGTTTTTTAGTAAAATATGGCATTGTTTAAACATTGATGAAGAAATATTTGATGCCGCGAAAAGCTGGGTGGAGTTATGCGATTTTGTACCGGCTGTTCTGGCTGGTAAAACAAAACCGGAAAAGCTTGTTAGAAGTCGATGTGCGGCTGGCCATAAGGCAATGTTTAACGAAGAATGGGGTGGACTTCCAAGCAAGGATTTTCTAGGTTCATTGGACCCTAAATTAGCAGAACTAAGAGATGATCTTTTTGAAAAAACATATACCTCTGATAAAGAAGTAGGAAAATTATCTCAGGAATGGGCTGATAAACTGGGATTAAATACTGATGTCTCAGTAGCTGTTGGAGCATTTGATGCTCATCTGGGTGCTGTAGGGGCAGGCGCAGAAGAAAATAGATTGATCAAAATTATGGGTACCAGTACCTGTGATATTATTATATCAAAAGAAGTTGAAAAGGACATTCCCGGAATTTGTGGTATTGTGAACGGTTCGGTTGTACCCGGTTATCATGGCCTAGAAGCAGGCCAATCAGCTGTGGGGGATATTTTCAATTGGTTTGTAAATGTTATCAATCCTGGTTCGGATGAGCAGGTAAGTCATGAGGACCTCACTATAGCTGCTCAGGAATTGAAACCCGGAGAATCCGGTTTACTTGCCTTGGATTGGAATAATGGAAATAGAACAATCCTGGTCGATCAACGTTTGACGGGTTTATTATTGGGACAAACCTTGCATACCACACCGGGAGAAATTTATAGAGCCCTTGTAGAAGCGACAGCTTTTGGTGCCCTGGCTATTATCAATCGTTTTGAAGAGTATGGAGTTGAAATCAAAGAGGTTGTCAATTGTGGTGGTATTTCCGAGAAAAACGAACTGATCATGCAGATCTACGCTGATGTGACCGGACGGGAAATGAAGATATCCAAATCATCAGAAACCTGTGCTCTGGGTGGAGCTATTTCAGCTGCCGTTGCCAGTGGGCAATATGATAAATTTGAAGATATGCAGGAAAAGGTCTGTGAAACAAAAGAAAAGACCTTTACACCAATTCCTGAAAATCATGCAATCTATAAGAAATTGTTTGATCTGTATATGCAATTACATGATTCCTTTGGCAAAGAAGGAAAAAGTGACCTTCAAAACGTTATGAAAGAACTATTAGATATAAAGGAAGAAGTGAGGAAGCAATAATGTATAATCAATTGAGGCAGGAAGTCTTACAAGCAAATAAGGCTCTAAAGAAACATGAACTGATAATTTTCAGCTGGGGTAATGTGAGTGGTATTGATAGAGAGAACGGTGTTTTTGCGATTAAGCCGAGTGGTGTGGCTTATGATGAATTGACTGCTGATAAAATCGTGATAGTTGACCTAGATGGTAATGTAGTTGATGGTGAACTCAAACCTTCCTCTGATACAGCTACTCATCTCGAATTATATCAGCATTTTGAAAACATAGGAGGCATCTGTCATACGCATTCCACTTATGCTACAATGTGGGCCCAGGCGCAGAAAGAGATCCCCTGCTATGGTACTACGCATGCAGATCATTATTATGGAACTATTCCGGTCACCAATTCTATGGATGAAGAATCAATTGCCTCAGATTATGAAAAAAACACAGGGACTTATATTATAAATCGCTTTAAAAATATTGAACCGCTGGATATGCCTGCTGTTTTAGTTGCCAATCATGGACCTTTTACCTGGGGTGAATCAGCCCGGGCAGCTGTTAAAAATGCTGTTGTACTGGAAGAAGTAGCGGAAATGGCATTAGGGTCAAAACTGATTAATCCGAATCTAAAAAGTATCGACCGTAATCTATTAGATAAACATTTTTTGAGAAAACATGGGAAAAATGCTTATTATGGTCAAGATTAATAGTTAATTTTCTGGAGTTGTCATTTGTAATAATTGGAGAAAATCATGAGCACCTTATTTGCTGGTTTGGATGTTTCCACTCAAGGATGTAAACTACTTATCATCGACCATACGAATGAAGAGGTTGTCTATACAACTTCTGTGAATTATGATAATGATCTGAGTAATTATGATACTATCAATGGTGTTATAAAGGATGCCCCGGAAGGTGTATCCGAATCCGAGCCTCAAATGTGGCTTGATGCGGTTGATATGGTTTTTTCTCAGGCCAAAGATGATAATGTCACCCTTTCCAATATTAAATGCATTGCAGTTTCCGGCCAACAGCATGGCCTGGTAAGCCTGGATGAAAATGATAATCTAACCCGTAATAGAAGTAAACTCTGGAATGATTTTTCAACTGCAGAAGAATGCCAAATATTAACGAATAAGATCGGTGGCAAAGATAGCATGATAGAGGAGATTGGTAATACACAGCGGACAGGATATACTGCTTCTAAAATTTTTCATATGCAGCGCAATGAGCCTAATAAATATGATAAAACCAGAACCTTCTTTCTTGTGCATAATTATATAAACTGGTATTTGACAGGTGGGGTAAAGGTCATGGAACCAGGCGATACTTCCGGTATGGCTTTGTGGAATCCGAAGAATGGTCAATGGTCACAAAAGGTGATAAATATTATAGATCCTGGTTTGAAAGATAAACTACCACCGGTTAAACCGGCTTATGAAACAATCGGAACAATTTCAAAAAATCTTGCTAATAAATTTGGATTCTCGCCTGAATGTAAAATTGATGCAGGTAGTGGCGACAATATGTATGGAGCAATTGGAACCGGAAATGTAGAATCAGGAATAGTGACGATCAGTCTTGGAACCAGCGGAACTGCCTATACTTTTATGGAAAAGCCTTACATTGATCCTGATGGAGAAATAGCTGCCTTTTGTGATAGTACCGGTCATTACTTACCTCTGGTGTGCGTATCCAATATGGCTAACGGGTACAATCAGGTCTTGGATAATTATAATATAGATCATCAAGAGTTCGTTAATATAATTGGGGAAGTAAAACCAGGCAATGGAGGCAGAATATTATTACCCTGGTATGAAGGGGAAAGAACACCTGACTTGCCAAATGCAGCGCCTATTTATTTCGGTTTTGATCTGGGTGATTTCACCAAAGAAAATCTTTGCCGGGCTGTAATTGAAGGTCATGTCTTGAATATTTATGCTGGATTTGAAAGAATGCCGATTGATTTTAGGGAAATTCGTTTAACAGGAGGATTGTCAAAATCACCAGCCTGGCGTCAAATGATAGCTGATGTTTTTGAAGCGGAAGCAGTACCCGTGGAAGGAGAGGGAGCAGCGCTGGGAGCGGCCATTCATGCCGGTTGGGTATGGTTGAATGAGAGCGATCAAGAGATATCCATTTCAGAAATCGTGAAATCATATGTTAAACTTAAGGAAAAGGAACGCTGTAAACCTAATAAAAATAATCGTAAAATTTATGATAATATGAAAAGACTATTTAAGTCTTTGAGTCAAAGAATTCGAGGGCTTGCAGCTGAGGATCCTTTTATTATAAAAAATAACATTTAATATAATTAGTAATGTTTATTGACAGTTTGTTTTATAATATAAAATGGTTATATCTTATTGTAGAAAATATTTAAAGACAGCCTTTTCCCATGTTTTTTTGAAAGAATGAACTTGAATTATTAGGAGCTTATTTTTGGAGAAAAATGTTATCGAAAACATTTGGGCCAACCTTGTTTTACAGTCAAATCGGTAAAATATCACTATTCACTAATGTACCTATGGCCAAGCATTAGCATTTAAAATTTAGAATATACTAAAAGGAGACAATTATGATTAATCTAGACCAGTATGAAGTCTGGTTTGTAACCGGCAGTCAACACCTGTATGGTGACGAAGCTTTAAAACAGGTGGATGAGGACTCTAAAATTATCGCAGAAGCGTTGGATAAATCTGATGATATTCCTGTTAATGTAGTGTTTAAACCCGTTTTAACAACTCCGGAGGCAATTAAAAATTTGATTGTTGACGCTAATAATGAAGAAAACTGTGTTGGGCTAATAACCTGGATGCATACTTTTTCACCGGCTCAAATGTGGATCCCGGGCTTGAAAATATTAGATAAACCACTTGTCCATCTTCACACACAATTTAATGAAAAAATACCCTATGAATCCATTGATATGGATTTTATGAATTTAAATCAATCTGCGCATGGGGGCCGTGAATATGGTTTTATGCTCAGCAGAATGCGCATGGATAGAAAAGTTGTTGTCGGACATTATAAAAATGACAAAGTTCAGAAGCAATTGGGTACCTGGACCCGGTCTGCCTGTGCCTGGGCTGATTGGCAGGGTATGAAGGTTGCCCGTTTTGGCGACAATATGAGAAATGTGGCTGTGACAGAAGGTGATAAAGTTGAAGCTAATATCCAATTTGGTTATAGTGTGCCTGGCTATGGAGTAGGGGATTTGGTTGCCAAAGTTGATGCTGTTGCAGAGTCTGATATCAAAGCTCTTTTAGCAGATTATGAAAAAGAATATAATATTAATACTGAGGCTCAGGATAGTATTAAGGAAGCCGCCAGAATAGAACTTGGTATGCGAGCCTTTCTGGAGGAAGGTGGCTTTAAAGCATTTACAACCAATTTTGAAAATTTGTATGGGTTAAAACAATTACCTGGAATTGCAGTCCAGAGATTAATGGCTGATGGCTATGGTTTTGGGGCTGAGGGTGATTGGAAAACTGCTGCTCTTGTGAGAGCTATGAAAGTTATGTCTTCCGGGCTGGAAGGTGGAACTTCCTTTATGGAATTTTATACTTATAATCTGGAAGAGGATAATATGAATGTTCTGGGAGCTCATATGCTGGAACTGTGTCCCAGCATTGCTTCTGAAAAACCGGAATTGGATGTATATCCACTGGGGATTGGTGGTAAAAATGATCCAGCTCGTTTGATTTTTAATACTAATACCGGGCCTGGTGTGAATGCTACTATTATGGATATGGGGAATAGGTTCCGTATGCTGATTAATCCCTGTGATGTAATAGAACCTAAAGCGGATTTGCCAAATTTACCTGTTGCTAGAGTACTGTGGGAACCAAAACCAAGTCTGGAAGTGGAATCAGCTGCCTGGATACTGGCTGGTGGTACTCATCATACTGGTTTTAGCATGGCGGTTAATACTGAACATCTGGAAGACTTTGCCACAATGGCTGGTATAGAAGCTCTGATCATTGACGATGATACCAATATCAGAGACTTTAAGAAAGAACTCAAGTGGAATGAACTTTACTATGCTTATAAACAAGGAATGTAGAAATAAAATTCTCAATCTATAATAATAGTTGACCAATAAAATAGCTGATATAAATTTGTTCCTAGATGAGCAACCCTGCTGACAAGTGCTGGTCTTTTCAAGAAAATGCCCCTTATTCCGGATTAGCTTCGGGAATAAGGGGTGTTTTATAATGAGTAGATTTTTTTCATCAAAAGAATTCCTCGAGGCTTGCCTCGCCGTAGTTGATTTTAAAAATTGCCCAGCGGGCAATAATAGCAAAGCCCAGGGAACACGCTGGGCTGCGTTATACTTGCCTTTCAGGCAAAAGAAAATTTTGATTGTTAGTTTTCAGATACAAAACAGGAATCTGATAAATAGTTTGTATTTAATCAAAAGAATTTACTCGGGGCTTACCCAGCTGTAGTTCATTAGGAAATCTATAATTGTTAGTGCTTTGAGATTAGAATCTAACGAATCAAGGGGGATTCCGTTAAACTTAGCTTAAAAATGAGCTGATTTTCTGGAAAATATTTACGAAATTTATATGATCATGAAATAAATTTTATATTAATATGGAAAAGATTAAAAAAGAAAAGATTAAAAAGTATTTACTGAAAAATCAGAAAATTATTTTCACCCTATTTTTTGGTTCTACAGTCTCAGGAGGAATGCATCAGTTAAGTGATATTGACATCGGTATCTATTTTAAAGAAAAAATGGATATCTTAGAGCTCGGGGAAATCACAGCGGAATTAGA
>JAIPHI010000128.1 GCA_021735285.1 Fidelibacterota bacterium
GCAGAATCTTTATTAGCAGAAACTATGGCATCCGGTGCTTCAACTTTATAAATATTCTTACTAAACTTAGTATTGAACTCAAATTCAAAGTCCATATGAGCAAAATTGGTATCAGCAGTAAATACCTCTCCATTTTTAACTGCGTGATCGGTTTCCAATTCATACTTCAGAATCTCACGAGCAAAATTAGCATCATCAGTTGAATCCTGGGGAGTAGTAAACATATCAGATCCCAAATAGGCTCCTGAAATAAAAAGATCACCTCCCAAATTACAATAATCTTCTATTTTCTTTTTTAATTTCTTAGGAAATATTTTGAAAAAAGAGCTATTAGATTTATCAGGAAGAACAGTCTTCTTTTCTTCCCCAAAAATAAAATCGATAGTCTTATAGTCAGACATTTGAATACAATCTTCCATAACCGCTTCATCACTTACCGAAACATAGGAATAGCCAGCTGCTTTGATGGCCTTGCCATGCACAATGGGATAATCGAAGCTATTTCCTGCTATTATATTATTCTCATAATTAGCATAGCTGGTTCCCCATCCTGGATATTCATTGGTCAACCATTTTGCATTGGGATTAAAATTGTGTTGCCGGCCGGTATATCCAGTATTATATTTATAAGGCACACCTTCATCAATGAAATTTGCAAAACCTTCAAACTCTTTTTTATTAATTTTGGCCGGTCCGCAGATCCTATCAAAACCATTCACAATCAGAACGCGGCCTTTGGCCTCAGGTTGCCAGCATACTGACAGAATTTCCGATGGAAAACTCTCCCCTCCTGAATTTACAGCAGTGATTTTAAAACTATAATTTACTCCGGGTTCCAAATTTTCAATAATATGAACAGTATCCTCTACAACCTTACCATTGTTAAAGCCTTTGTCTCCAATCCTGGTATAGAGGATGTATTTTTCCGGATATGCAGTACTTTCAAGTGAATCTTCTTGAGGCTGCCAGCTTAACTTTACTTTTCTTTGGGCAACAAATTCGGTGCTAAAATGAGTCACTGGCAAAGGTTGAACTACATACTCATAGTTATATTGAGTAGAGATAAACTTCAGAATTCCTTTGTAAATCGAACGGCTGAGATCAAACCGAAAATTAGGATCCATGCCATATTTCATATCTTCAAAATTTTGATGTGAAAAGAGTTCAATCATCATCGCAGGAAGATTGGGACGATAGGCTTCACTATATCTACCATTCCTAAGGGCTCTTCTTGACCAGTCAGAATCATATTTTACTCGAATGTCATTAACAATTTGACTTTGAGCAATATCAATGGCATCTCTGCTAGCCAATCGGGAAACACCATCCGGGAATACACGTTTACCTTTTGCATCATCTAGGCTATAGATTCCTAAAGTTCCTACTACTTTCCCCTTCCTCTTAATTCCTGCATCTGTATGGATCCCACAGGAGAGATCAATTGGAATATTCAATCCTTCTGATGCTCTATTTTTATTTGGCCCAAAAGGAGCTCCCTTCAAATAATTTACCCATTCTCCCCGGGATTGATAATCATCTTTATAGTCATCAGTATTATCAGAGGGACTATAGACTAAAGAATCCGGCATACCCGAATATTGAAGATAGTAACGTGCTCCTTCTTCATATCTTGGCCGTTGACTGGTTCTTAATCCCCTTTTTACATTTCCCATCCCTCCACCAAATCGAATAGCATCTGATGTAATAATTTTATCAGAGTATTGACTTCTATTTGAAAGTACAACTTTCCCACTATCCGGATGCAAGCCTTTTGCAAACCGGAATTTACCCAAATATATCCAGGTTCCCCCACCTTTTGTCTGATTGATAAGAAACTCAGTTGTTCCTCCTAAATGGTGAACACTATAATGGGCATCCGTAGCATTGGTATCAGAATGATTATAAGAAATATATACTCCATATTTTCCGGTTTCAGGAATCTCAGGAATCCATTCAATCCAGGCAGATTCTATACTATCCGAATTAACATAACGATATTTCCCCTGCTTAAAAGGATTTTCACCATACTTATAAGGTGTATTTCCGATTGCAAAACCGGATTGCTTGCCATTTTTCCAGCTATTTTGTTTATTTTCAGAAAACTCCCGATATTCGCTCCCCAATTGGCTGGAGTCATTATCGACTATTACTTGCTCAGTTTGAAAGCATCTTTCCCGGGGCACAAAAACATTAGCGCCGGCATTTTCCAGCATGGGAATCAAATATGGCATTGTAATCGATAGCGGTAAAAGGTCTTCCACGGTTTGAAATAATCGTGGCCGCTGCCATTCCCAGCGCTGATCTTCATTATCATAGTACCAGCCATGGCTATGCCAGAGTGCAATGGGATGCCCATATAGGCCATTTTTGATACTAGCCGGATGACTTTTATTGCGTATTAATGGGATACCAACGTTTGTATCAAAGGGTAAGCGGGTTGGATCATAAGCCGATTCATCTTCGCGATAATAATTCGGAACTAATTGTTCAACTGGGATTTCAAGACTAAATATTTCTACATCATAATTTCTATACCACCAGCCTAATTTTGTAATAACGGACGTATATAATTTGTCCACATCTTTTATTCTGAAAGGCAATTGAGCCAGGTATTTATTAAAATATATAGAAATATCTTCTGATTCTGAATTTACTTGAATGGAATCAATTCCAACTTGGGCGACAATTTTGGAAGGTTGCTTAATATTTTTAAATTCCTTCAGAAATATTTCTATTTTTTTATATATTCGTCTTGTATTACGGTCCATTTTTCCATAATCATATCCTGGCCGGGTTGTAATTAATGAACATTGAGATAAAAAAATAAGTAGAAATATAACAGGAAGATATTTGGCTTTTTGCAAATTTATTAACTCCACACAAATTACAGTCTGTAAAATCAATCTAATATGACTCCATAGTTTAAAATAATATTTTATTTTTTCCAATAATTCATGTTTATTATGCAGGAATATATTTCACCTGTTTAGACTGTTAAAATCAATTTGCTTGGTAGTGTACAATTATTTAATTTTAAATATATTATTGTTCAATGTTGAAATGTTGAAATTTTTAAAGACATAAGTCCCGATCATATTAGGAGGCAATTTGAAAGAAAAAACCGGAATAGTAAATATATCGGTTGCTAATATACGATCTAAGCCAAAACACCAGGCAGCGCTTATTACACAAAAATTATTGGGTAAGCCTTTAAAATTATATGAACAGGATGGAAACTGGTTTTTTATCCAAACTCAAAACGATTATAAGGGCTGGATAAATAGTTCAAACATTCAAATAGCGAGTAATGAAACTCTGGAGAACTGGAAGCATTCAAAGAAGATCATTTTTACAGGACACTATGGGACTGTTTATCAGAAAAAGGATAAATCCTCTTCACCGGTATCAGATCTGGTTATGGGAGATATCCTCAGACTTGAAAAAGAATATAAGAATTGGTATAAAGTCACATTTCCCGATGGTAGATCAGGATATCTAACAAAAAGTCAGGCTATTCCACTTTCTGAGTACTATAACCAGATTGAGCTAAATATGAACAGTATCGTTAAACTCGCTCGTTCTTTTCTAGGAACTTCCTATCTATGGGGCGGAACTTCCAGCAAGGCTGTTGATTGTAGCGGTTTTGTTAAACTTGTATTTATTATGCATGGGATCACATTGCCTCGCAATGCATCTGAACAGTCAAAAGTAGGAAAATCGATTCCAATAGACAAACATTACAAAAATCTCCAAGCAGGGGATTTGCTTTTCTTTGGCAAAAATAAAGTAACTCACGTAGGAATTTATCTCGGTAATTACGAATATATTCATGCTTCCGGTTATGTAAAAATAAATAGCCTTGATAAAGCAGCTCCTAATTATAATGCAAGACGAGCATCAACGCTTTTAACGGCAACCAGAATCTTGGGGCACCGAGATTATATGGAAATGGATATATTCAAAACAAGTCATTAATCCCTTAATTTTCAAATAAATAAAATAGCCAAATATAGTTTACTATTTTTATTAAATTAGCAATAAGATAATAGACCACAATTCTATAAATATTAACAATAAATAAATGGTGATCTAATGGACTTACAAATAAAAGTCATCGAGATAAAAGGTACTTGCCCGGTTTATGAAGTTGGTGATAAATTTACTTTAAAAGATGGTTATAAATTGGTTTCCGACATTCCGGTTTGCATGCACGCTATCTCTTCCCTGTTACCCTATTACAATGCTCTTCGCATCTCAGAACCTGAGGAATGGGGACTGAATAGTAAAAATAAGAAGGATAAAGCTTATATCCAATGTCCGGACGCTCAAGAATATACAGAGGGTGGAACTGCTATTTTTGAAATCAATCGTCAATCCAAAAAATAATAATTAATCCGGATATTGTTGTAAAAATTCCTATCTTTAATTATATTATCCCGAATAAATGAGGTCTCAGTGATGCCCGCGGTAGCTGATGAAAAATTAAAGAAAAAAATTGATGACGCTCCTGTTAATCCCGGATGCTATATCTTTCGTGACAAAAACGATGAGATATTATATATTGGTAAAGCCCGGCATTTGAAAAACCGCATCAAATCATATTTTGTAAAAGGCAATAAGCGCCGACCAAAAACAAGAATGATGCTAAAAAAAGTAAATAACCTGGAATTCATCGTAACAAATTCCGAGGTTGAAGCTTTAATCCTTGAAAATTCATTAATTAAAGAACACCAGCCTAAATATAATATTCTCCTGCGAGATGATAAAACCTTTCCCTATGTCAAACTAACTAATGAACCCTTTCCTCGGGTTATTTCAACCAGAAGGATAAAAAATGATAATGCGAAATATTATGGTCCTTATACTGACGCAGGGAATCTTAGAAAAACGATTCGCATAATTCATGAAATATTTCCACTGAGGCAGTGCAAAAAGAATCTTAGTCAGGAGAATATTGAAAATAATAAATATGAACGCCCTTGTTTGAATTATAATATCGAAAAATGTCTGGCGCCCTGTCAGGGCTGGATCAGTGAAGAAGCATATCAAAAAATGATTGGCAAAGTAGAAGATTTCCTGAATGGCAAGACTGATCAGGTAATAGAATTTTTTAAAGAAAAAATGGACAAAGCAGCAGAAAATCTTAAATATGAAGAAGCAGCGAAATATCGTGATAAAATTGATACAATTAGAAAATATGCAACTAAACAATCAGCAGAATTAACAGATTTTTCTGACAAAGATGCTATTTCTATTAAAAAAGAGGCTGAGCATGGATGCGCAGTAGTATTTCGTATTCGTCAGGGTAAAATAATCAATCGGGATAAATTTTTTCTGGAAAATATCATCCACGAAAGCTTAGATGTGATCATGCAAAATTTTCTACAAAGATTTTACAATAATACTGAATTTATTCCGGATGAAGTTTTAATCAACCATTATCCGGAAAGAAGAGAACTATTATCAGAATGGCTATCAGGTTTAAAAGATAAAAAGGTAAATATAGTAAAACCGGCCAAGTTAAATCGTAAACGTATTATTAGAATGGCTGGTAAAAATGCTCAATATCAATTAAAAAAATATATTCTCAAGAAAAGTAAACGTAAAGATTATATTCCTAAAACGTTAAAGCAGTTACAAGAAGATCTGAACTTAAATAATTTACCCCGTCGGATTGAAGCCTTTGATATATCTCATATTAAAGGAGAATATACAGTTGCCTCGATGGTATATTTTGAAAATGCGGCTCCTAAAAAAAGTGAATATCGTAGATTCAGAATAAAATCAGTACAGGGAGTTGATGATTATGCCAGTATGCAAGAAGTTATTCATCGACGTTACACCCGTCGCCTGGAAGAGGAAAAACCTCTTCCGGATTTAATATTAATCGATGGTGGCAAAGGTCAGCTTTCTGCAGCTAAGAAAGTTTTAGATGAACTTGATCTGAGCGACATACCAATTATTGGTCTGGCAAAGAGGTTAGAGGAAATATTTATGCCGGAGGTTAAAAATTCTCTGATTCTACCCAAAGATAGTATTGCCCTAACATTACTTAAGAGAATTCGGGACGAATCCCATCGCTTTGCTATTCAGTATCATAGAAAAATACGCTCCAGTGGAAGTATCAAGTCCCAGCTCGATGACATTCCTGGTCTGGGAAAAAAGAAAAAGCAGGCTCTTATTAAGCATTACAAATCCATATCCAAATTGAAATCATTATCAGAAGAAGAACTTACTGCAGTTAAAGGCATTGGTCACAAATTGGCCCACACAATCTGGATGCATCTCCATGAAAGAAGTTAATTAAGACATTATCCCCCTAAAAACACATAAAATCGCAATAATTTTAAAATTTATACTTCTTTTACTTGCAATACAAAAACATGTTAATTAAATTTCCTACAATTCAAACTAAGTAAATTCTATTGTAAGATATAGAAGTTTTAGTTTGGGTGGGAAGTTATTTTTTAATTTTTTAGAAGGATTTAACATGTCAGACGAAAGATTTAAAGGAACCGTGAAATGGTTCGACGAGAAAAAAGGCTATGGCTTCATTGAAAAAGAAGATGGTGATGACGTATTCGTTCATTATTCAGCCTTAAGAGACGACAGCAATTTTCGTACTCTTGAAGATGGTCAAAAAGTAGAATTCGAAATTGAACAAGGCAACAAAGGGCCTAAAGCAACTGATGTTGTAAAATTATAGTAAACAAATAAAAAGAGTGCGGGATTTTTCCTGCACTCTTTATATTTAATATCCCGAATTAGCACAAATCTCAGCAATACATCTCAAATAATATATTAGATGTTTTATATGGCTAAGTCCTTGAGCTACGTATAGATTCTGTTTATTCAGAGAAATATATTTCACCGTTCGGGACTAATAATTTATTTATCATCCGAATTCGAAAATAATTCAATCTTAGCTCCGTTCTTTTATCCATACGATAAGATCATCTATTACTTGTTCTTTCTTTATTTCATTGAAGATTTCGTGGTAAAAACCATTGTATATTTTCAAAGACTTATCTCCGGATCGCGAGCTTTTATATAATTCTATGCTGGCATCCGGATTAACAAAATTGTCTTTATCGCCCTGCAAAATCAGCAGCGGAAGGTCAATTTTAGGCATATCTTTTTGGATTAATTTTACAACTCTATTTAATTCTGCGCCAGTTCTGGCCGGGATACCATTGTGATATACATACTCATCCTTATTGTATTCTTCCACGATTTTTCTATCATGGGTTAATTTATCACTATTTAATTTAATTGTCTTAAGTCGGGGAAATAGATTCCCCATAAGGCCTGATAGTAATGCCAGTAACGGATGAATTTGAGGACTGATATCAACTGCCGGGCTACTGAGAATTAGGCCGGTTAGTGTTGGTCTATATTTTAAATAATAATAACTAACTATAGCGCCTCCCATACTATGGCCCATTAAAAAGATATCCCTATGAGGATGCTCGCGTTCTAGCTTTCTTATAAGCATATCCAGATCTTTTAAATATTCCTCAAAATAATCAATATAACATCTTTCACCATCTGATCTTCCATGGCCGCTTTGGTCATAAGTTTCAACCGCAATATTATTTTCAACTAAAAACTTTGCAAGCTTAGAATAGCGCTCACAGTGTTCTGCAATCCCATGGACTATAATTAATACTGTTTGATAATCATTTTGTGGTTGATAACTATGTTTAAATAATTCCAAGCCATC
>JAIPHI010000129.1 GCA_021735285.1 Fidelibacterota bacterium
GTCCGGATGAAAACTCCCGCATCTGACGAATGATTCTGCATACGTAAACGATCGCCCAATATCGCGCCACCTGTAAATGGTGACCTGGGGTCTACAGCAATCACCGCCACTTTCCTATCTTGGTTCCTCTCTTTTTGGATTAATTTGTCAACGAGCGTGCTTTTGCCAGCACCGGGAGGGCCTGTCACTCCCCAGACTACGGCTGCGCCACAATGGGGATATAAGCTATCGATTAATTCCTCTTTTCCCTCGTGATCATTTTCGACCAGGCTGATAGCCCGGGAGATTACTCTGGTGTTACCGGTTAATATTTTCTGAAGCATTGCTTGCGTTATGATCTCTATTCCTGCCGTTTCAGTTTGACTTATTTTCAATAAAATCTATCACTTCTTTAATGGGTGTTCCCGAGGTGAATATTTCCGCAATTCCTTTTTCTTTTAATGCGGGGATGTCTTTCTCCGGAATTACACCACCACCAAATACTATAATATCTTCCGCATCCTGTTCCCGAAGCAATTCCACAATTTTAGGGAAGAGCTCATTGTGGGCGCCTGATAATAGACTCAGGCCGACAAAATCCACATCCTCCTGGATGGCGGTTTGAACTATATTTTCCGGTGTCTGGCGTATACCGGTGTAGATGACTTCATAACCATTATCTTTCAATGCCCGGGCAATATATTTGGCTCCGCGATCATGGCCGTCCAGGCCCGGTTTTGCTATTAGTATTCTTGTTTGTTTAGCCATATTTTCCTCAGCATTAAAATACTATTTATGTCCGTCTATTATTAATTATAAATTTCTTGTAATTCTTTATATGTCGGGAAGTCTGCTGAAGCAGACTAATTTCTGAAAAAGACTGGATCTTATTCACCATACTGAAGTATGGTGCTGTTCTCAAATTTCCAATTTTTTGGTTGTTTTTTTGTAAAATGTTATTATCAATATATTTAGCGTCGCAATTAATTGTAGAGGGAAATAAATCTTTTATATACTTAATCATTCGCTTCAGCATATTACTTATTTTTCTGTTTATTTCTATCACTATATAATATCCAATTATAATACTATCGATTCCTGATATTCGCCGAATTCTGCCCGCATAATATCGCAGATCTCACCCAGGGTTGCATAATTGCGAGCAGCTTCCAGAATATAGGGCATTAGATTCTCATCAGAGGCCGCAGCTTCCTGCAGTTGATCCAGACTGGTTTGAACTTTTTGACCATCGCGCTCGCTTTTTAATTTATCCAGTCTTTGCATCTGTTCCTTTCTTAAGCGGGGATCTACCTGCAAAATATCATCGGGCTGTTCCTCTTCGGTCTGGTATTTATTCATACCAACTACAATTCTTTCCTGTTCTTCAATCTCTCTCTGATAGCGGTAGGCCGAATCTTGAATTTCTTTTTGGATATAACCCTTTTCAATAGCCTGGCCCATGCCGCCCAGATCATCGATCTTATTCAGGTACTCAAAAACCTTTTCTTCGATTGTATCAGTAAGATTTTCAATATAATAGGATCCGGCTAAAGGATCGACCGTATTGGTCACTCCTGATTCCTCGGCCACTATTTGTTGTGTCCGCAGAGCAATCTGGACTGATTTTTCTGTTGGCAAACCCAGTGCTTCATCCCGGGAATTTGTATGCAAACTTTGAGTCCCTCCCAGCACAGCAGCCAGGGTTTGGATCGCTACCCGAACGATATTATTATCAGGTTGCTGGGCTGTCAAGGTACTCCCCCCGGTTTGGGTATGAAAACGGAGACGCATAGCCTTTTCATTAGTTGCTCCGAACCTATCTTTCATAACTTTTGCCCAAATTCGGCGGGCGGCCCGGAATTTTGCAATTTCTTCCAGCAGATCATTATGGGCATTAAAGAAAAAAGATAAGCGGCGACCAAATTTATCGATATTCAAACCAGCGTCCAGAGCTGCTTCTACATATTCAATACCGTCGGCAATAGTAAAAGCGACTTCCTGAACAGCAGTCGAGCCAGCCTCTCTGATATGATATCCTGAAATACTAATTGTGTTAAATTTTGGTACTTCTTTTCCGCAATATTCAAAAATATCAGTTATCAAGCGCAAAGAAGGTTCCGGCGGGAAAATATAGGTGCCTCGGGCAACATATTCTTTGAGGATATCATTTTGGATCGTACCCCGCAGTTTTTCTTTTGCTACCCCCTGTTTTTCTGCTAGAGCAATATAAAATGCCAAAAGGACCGCAGCCGGAGCATTTATAGTCATAGAAGTCGAGACCTTATCCAGTGGAATACCTTCAAAAAGTATTTCCATATCCTGCAAGGAGTCAATCGCCACGCCCACTTTTCCAACCTCTCCAATGGATAGGGAATGGTCCGAATCCAGTCCTATCTGAGTCGGAAGATCAAAGGCTATTGACAAACCGGTCTGGCCCTGATCCAATAGATATTTATAACGTTCATTGGTTTCTTTAGCAGTTCCAAAACCGGCATACTGGCGCATGGTCCAGTAGCGTCCCCGATACATGGTCGGCTGCACACCCCGGGTAAAAGGATGCTGGCCAGGAAAGCCCAGGTCGTCCAAATAATCCTTATCCCGAACATCTTCCGGTGTGTATAACCTTTTTACAGGTAACCAGGAGCCGGTGGTAAATTCATCCTTCATTTCCGGATATCGATCAGTGACTTTTTTTAGAGTGGTCTCCTCCCATCGTTTTTTTTCATTACTGATCTTGTCCTTATCTGACATACAGACCCCTTCTCTATGTTTTTCTACAACACCAAATAATTCTCAAATCCTATGCCACACAGGTCTTATTTCACAAAAAGTGTAAAATATTATTATATCGTCTAGCTGACATCTAAAAAAATTAAATATAATGATTATTATGACAAATATATATAAACAAACTACCGCTTTTTATATAATTTTCTTAGTGTTTGGAAATTTTTATGTAAAAAGTGATAATATAAGAAGGTCGTTCTTATAATATATATGAAGGGGGCTTTGAAAGCCCCCTTGTAATGTTTACTCTTGCTCTCCATTTGGATAGCGTAGAGTAGCTGCGATCTTATCTTCCACATCCAGCTCCATATCCATGAGCTGTACCTTTGTAGATTGATTCATCGCCTTTTCAATAAGATGCTCGACCACATCCTTGGTTCTTTCCAGCTTGGAACCGCATAAAGGACAACTTTCTTCGACTTCAATATTGAGATAGTTGTCATGGCGGCAAAAAACACCTTTGTGTTCTAAACCTTCCGGTATCATGAGGGTTTCAATCTGACCTTTCAAAATTGCATCGAAAATATCATCAAAGCCTTCAACAGCGATCCCTTTTTCTTTTTTATACTTAAAACTCTCCAGTAGTTTCTTTTCATATTTTTTGCGCGCTTCTTTTTCCATTTTTTTTACTTTGTCAAGCACATCATTGAGATCAGCCATCGGATCAACCTTTATAGAGCCAATCACCTTGTCCTTTACATAATTATGGAGATATTTTTTAAATTCACTGGTGGCCTCTTTTCTACCTCCCAAAATGACCCAGTGAAAATTATGTTTTTGATCCAGTGTAAACATTTTATCAGCAGCGCTCTTGTAATGTTTAGTTATGGCTTCATGCTGATGACGTTCATATTTTCTTTCTTCTCTTCCTTTGAAGCCACCAACTTTAACCTCTTCCAGATCATCCCTTTTTTCATTATAGAGTTCATTATATTCACCAAAATGATTTTCAAAAATCCTGGTCTTTGCTTTATCGATTAAAATTACTGCATACTTTTTATGATCTGACAACATAGAGGCTAAAGGTCTAATGTAAGGTTTATGTTGTACCGTAATTTCGTTCTTCACCGGTATTTTTAAATTAACCGTTTCCCATAAATTATTCTTACTAGATGAAAAAATGATTCCACTTCTAAAATTTTGCGAGTCAAAAGATTCATTAAACCAAGCATATATTTTATTAAAATCCTCTATCACAGAGTCTTGCTCCTTTTCTGACAATTCTTTAAAATAGGTGGTGTCTTTCTTGTACTGCATTAATTCTTTTAATTTAACTAAATGCTTTCTACGATCTCCTAAATCTTCAGATGTGGACAGGTAGGTGCTGGTGACAGGATAGTTGTTCTTGTCATAATCAACCAGTTTTGAAAGTAGTTTTTCATCGATCATAAGAACCTCCTTATTAAATAATTGAAAAATATGGGATGGAAAGAATATATATCCATAAACATATAAAAATAAAAATTCAGCATATGATCATATGCTGAATACTTGTATAAAAATGATAATTTTTTAGATAAATATTTTCTTTTTTCCTTTTCACAATTATATACTAAGTATTTTTTGGGGTAAAAATCAAGGGTAAAAACACTAATAATTTTAAAAAATGTACCTAATTATAACGCTTAATAATGTCCCTATTTTAGTATAATAAAAGTTTGATGGTCTCTTAGAAAATTTATGTTAATTTTTTATATCATTTTGTTTTATTGGTATATATAATATACATAAGTTCTATTATATCAATATCTTAAGTTATTTAAATAGGGTATCTAAGATCTATTATTATGGAAAGTTTTTCATGATCATTATCCTTCTAGTCTCTTTTATTTACCGGCATGATAATTTAATGCGTTTTGAAAATTTAGGAGCGAAACGATTAAAAAATATTTTACAGCGGGTGTGAGCTACGATTATTTATTTTTCTGAAAAATATAATCCAAATCTCCTAATTGAAGTCATTAGTACTAAACCCAGAGCCTTAAAATATTTTCAGTGGAGCGAACTAAATCTTAGTATTTAATTATCCCGCCGGCGCCTTTTTGGTTACTTTTGTGGCGAGACAAAAGTAACAATAGAATAGAAAATTCTCGGATCAGAACGGTTAAGACCTTGGAACAAATTTAAAAAGAATAAAAAAGACCACATCTATCTTCAGAAATCATAGCAGATGAACCAAAAAAATATTTTCCTGCCTTCATTCTCCAGTTTCCTTATTTTTTTCCTCAGCCCATTAAGGGCTTCGGTAAAAAATAAAACTAAGGATAGTTGTGCTACAATCAAACCAATCTGAATTCATCTTTTTGTTGTTTTTTCAACCAGCATTATATTTAATTTACAATAAACTAATTATCATTTAGGAATTTTTAGGTTATTTCAATTAATCATAAATTATCTTATAGAGACTTTAAATAATTAATCTTTTAACTTTTTAAGAGGTCGTCAAGTATTAACATAAGCTTCCGTCCTTAGCCAATTTCAATGTGTCTGGCTATGGAGCGTTTAATTCATTTCTGCTTTTTCTCATTGTCTTTTTTATATGCCTTAATAATATCTTTCACCAATTTATGTCGTACAACATCTTTTTCATTTAAATAGATAAAATCGATGCCATCAATATTGGCCAATAAATTTTCAGCCTGGATCAATCCTGATTTTTCATGCTTATGTAAATCTATCTGAGTTACATCGCCAGTTACAATGGCTTTAGAATTTGCCCCTAAACGGGTTAAAAACATCTTCATTTGCATTTCCGTTGTGTTTTGAGCTTCATCTAGTATTACAAAAGCATTATTAAGAGTTCTGCCTCGCATATAAGCAAGGGGCACTACCTCAACAATTTGATTTTTCATTAAAGATTGAACCTTATCAGGAGCAAACATATCCATTAGGGCATCATATAAGGGAGCCAAATAAGGCTTAATCTTTTCTTTTAAATCACCTGGCAGGTAGCCTAAACTTTCACCTGCTTCCACAGCCGGTCTGGTTAATATTATACGCTGGACTTCGTGATTTTTCAAAGCTGCAACTGCAATAGCCACACCTAAATAAGTTTTTCCTGTACCAGCCGGACCAATTGAAAACACAATATCATCTTTTTTAGTAGCCTGATAATATTTTTCCTGATTAGGTGTCCGCGGTTTGATAGGTTCATTCTTACGATATAAGATTACACTCTCCGGAGTTATACTATTCTGAACGCTTTTGCCCTCCAATTCAATATCCACCAGAGTTTCCAGGTCCCGTTCTTTAATGAAGCCTTTTCTTTCAATAATTGATAAGATTTCACTAAATATTCTACTAACTTTATCTACATACTTTTTATCCCCTTTTAGTACTATCTCATCACCTTTAACATATATAGAGACCGGGAAAAATTTTTCAATTAATTTCAAATGTTTATCATTTACGCCCAGCACCAGAACCGGGCTAATATTTTTTATAATTACTTTTTCTACTGCCATTTAACTCCTTTATATTTATTCTTTAGAATGCACTTAAATTTAATATATCCTCCAAGATATTAATAAGCTATAGCTTATAATTAGACTTTCACAAGAAAATTTTTTCTAATTAACTGATTTATTTATGACCCTCTTTCAAAAATTATAAAAACAGACAATGTCATAGAGAGCTATATCAAACACTGTAAGAGAAAACACATAAAATATCTGCCCGCTAGGGATTCCGGGGCACGCTAAAAATTGCTAATTCGTCCTCTTTTTAAAGAAGGACCCATTTATTATGGACCTCCTCGATGAATTATTTGATTTATCCTTTGTCATGGGGTTTCGGTCTATATTCCATTATATTAAGATATAATGGGACCTCTTTGGTTGTGATTAGTAATTAAATAAATTAAAAACTAAGCCCATTTAAAATATTGGTCAAATATTTGGCTAGTTATATTTTATCCACCCTCGCTTATTTTAAATTGCAAAAATGCAACAGCATATAAACGAGTTGATCCTAGAACTAATATCTCAATTAAAAATAAAACATATCTTTGATAATTGCTGATTTTTTTCCAAATTTTAAGTTGTTTTTTCAAAAATAATTCAGGGATAAAAGGTATAAATGAATAAGCCATTGCCTAAAATAGCTGTTGATGCAATGGGTGGTGACAATGCTCCTTTAGAGATTGTCAAGGGCGCTGCAGAAATATCCAAAAATACTGATATAAGAATTGTGCTCGTTGGCGATTCCGAGCAAATAGAGAAAATCCTAAAAGATGAAAAGTATAACAAAGATCAAATAGAGATAGTACATACCGATGAAGTAATTACACATCACGATTCTCCTAAAGAAGCTCTCCGGCGAAAAAGAGATTCATCACTTGTATTAGCTGCGGAACTCTGTGGTCAAGGCGATGTACATGGGATGGTTTCAGCAGGCAATACCGGAGCCTATGTTCTCTCAGCTTTGAAGCACATTCCCCGGATTGAAGGTGTGAAGAAGGCAGCCATAGCTTCTATCTATCCTACCTGGAATGAAGAAAATCGTAAAAAAACCCATAGCTTACTACTCGATGTAGGTGCTAACATATATTATAATGTAGAAGAAATGGTCCAGATTGCTCTAATGGGGATGGTTTATGCTGCTGATCTCGAAGAGATTGAAAATCCTAAAGTCGCTCTCCTTAATATTGGCGAAGAACCGCATAAAGGAGGAGAGCCCTATCGATCAGTATATAAAATACTTGATCAAATGGAAACTGTAAACTTTATAGGTAATATGGAAGGCAACGATCTTCTAAAAGGCGTTGCAGATGTGGTAGTGGCAGAAGGATTTGTAGGCAATATTGTGATGAAAACAATAGAAGGAGCGGCTTCCAGAATTTTAGAGCTGGGAGAGTATGCTCACAAAGAAAAATTAATCTGGAAACTGGGACTGCTGGCATTATCCGGAGGCATTAAACAGCTCAAGGAATTCACAGATTATTCCGAAT
>JAIPHI010000130.1 GCA_021735285.1 Fidelibacterota bacterium
ATGTTATTTAGTAGGTAAAATAAATTCACCCTGCCAATTTTTATCCGGAGGTTCATTTAAATAATTTTTTGTTCTACTTAAAAGAATTCTAGATGGCGGATCTTCTTTAATAGCCAGTCCCTTTCGAAAATTAGATATTGCCTTACTCCATTCTCTAGCAAAATAATGTTTAAGTCCGGTTTGATAATGTTCTATCAGATTACCCTCCTGATCATTAAGTTGGTCTTTCCTGGCTATTAATTCATATACCATAACTGCTTTCTTTTTACCAACCACCACAATTTTATCCAGTAAACGGGCTTCAATTCTATCCTTCGCATTTTCATAGGTTTGTTCTCCAATTATAATATTCGTTCCGTAGAACTTATTAGCTCCTTCAAACCGGGAAGCCTGGTTGACAGTATCCCCCATAACCGTATATTGGAAGCGGTGCTTTGAACCCATATTACCGGCACTTACAATTCCGGTATTAATACCATAGCGAACATTGATAAGAGCCTCATATTTTTTCTTGAAGTACTCTCTATTTTCAGCCAGATATTTTTGTTGATCCAGGGCTGCATAGCAGGCTTTCCAGCTATGGTCCGGGTCTAAAAAAGGGACATTGAAATCACACATGATGGCATCGCCTTCATATTTATCAACATAGCCCCCATAGCGCATTAGTATATCTGTCATAGGGGAGAGATATTCATTCAATAAAGAGGACAATCTTTCAGCCGGAAGCATTTCAGAAACGGATGTAAAACTGGCTACATCGGAAAAGAAAACAGTTGCCTCCCTTTTTTCCCCTTTTAAACTAAAGGTCTCAGGATTCTCTTCCAGATATTTTAGCACTTTGGGACTGGTGTAGGTTTTAAACATGTTCCTGATCTTCTTCTTCTCCTGTTCCTCACTGAAATACTGATAACCAACACTGCCGAAATAAGCCAGGATAATAACTGTAATATTAGGTATTAATGGAATTAGGATGTTATGGCTGAAAGCTATTATTCCCGCTACTCCAATGAGAATTATCAAAAACAAACTAAGAATACCACTTAATAAGGGCCGCATGGTTTTAACACAGAAAGCGATCAAATAGGATAGTATAAAAATAAGAATTATGTTAATAGTTATAGGAGTTTTTTTGAGATAATTTTGATCTAGCATGGTTTGGAGAGCATGGGCATGCGTCTCAACACCGGGCATTAGCCTATGCTTTCCATTATAAGAATAAAAAGGAGTGTAGCGATTATCATGGAGCTCCGGAAGGGTGACTCCAACCAGAGCAATTTTACCCCGAAATGGATTCTCCTGCTGAATTATCCGGTTAAATCTTTCTATGTCTCCATTACCCAATGCCTTTTGAGCTTCAGATTGACTTTTACTTTTTAAAAAATTAATCCTGAGTATAGGAGGGAGCGAAGAATTCTCTTTCCAAATTTCCATATAATCCGTATCACTCTTTGGCCGCAGTTGAAAATTACTATCATCCAGTACCTGGGATAGGGAGTAATAGGGGAAGGTGCGGGTGGGGCCATAATAATTTATATAAAAAGTTTGCTCCCGCCAGAAAGCATTCCGACAGGTGCGGATGTTCAGAGCCTTGTTTTGGAGAGTATCTATTAGAGTGCAATATTTCCCTTTTTTCTGCCAGGTGAAATTGGGGCTTAATCCTTTTTCAAGTGCATAGGTGACTGTCCCAATTGTAAAATAATATTGATTTTGACTGGGATAAAAAATGTTATATCTTCTAACAAATCCATCACTATCCTGCACATCATTTACAATGCCCCAGGCTTTACAATTTTTACGCAGTAAATTAATTGGTTTTAAGGGATAATTATAATCACGAGCCATATCTTTAACAAGCGTCCCGCTTAAAATTATATTTCTGTATTGGCAGATTTTATCCGCCAGAAGAGTATCATTTTGAGGCTTTTCTAAAGATGGTTGGGTGAATTCAATATCAAATACTATTCTTTTAATTCCAACTTCATTTAAATTTTCTATAAGTTCAGCATAATAAGAACGGGGATAGGGATAGTCTTTGATGCAGCTTTGAAAAGTTGTTTCGTCAATTGCAATAATTATGATATCGGAGTGGGATATATCCTGCTTTCCTCTAAGTTTGAACCGCATATCAATGCTCTTCAATTCGGGTGTATTAAGAGCATTAGTAAAATATAGAATAGAAACAAGAAGGATAGGGATCAGAGGGATGATAAAATCCAACCATGATATTTTATATTTATTACGCAATTATGGAAATACACCTTTGGATTAGAATAATAGATTCCAGGAAATATATAATCTTACATTGTTATAAGCTTTTTGAGCATTTCTATCTTCCATTCTTGTGTAGCGGGCCGAACAAATGACCTGCTGATTATCCAGAATTGTATAATTTATTTGTAAGTCGAGGCTATTTTTTAGGAACTCATAGCGGCCGCTGCCTCGCCTAAAATCATAGCCCCCTCTTAAACTGTATTTGCTTTGGTGCTCCAGATAGTTTAGATTTAGTCCGCATCCAAATATCGAGGTTTGGGAGGTCGCATGCTTTGCAGAATTATTACTGATATTGATCTCCAGCCTGGATTCTTGCAGGATTTCTGAAGTTAAATGCGCTCTAATAATAAAGTTTTGGTAGCTGCTAAAATTATAGTTTGTCGGACGCTTTGTAATATTATCTTTGTTGTTAAATGTAGAAAGATTGAGCCGCAAATTATGGCTTAGATCAAAAAGTTCAAAATCCTGGCTGATACTTACATTATTACGAAAAGAAGTCATGTCAATTCTTGTATCGATAATTTCTAGCGTCCCCTGTTCATTGGCTAAACTATCCAGAGATCCTTCATTTGTACGGATATTGTGACTATGGCTTATATTTATACGGGGTAGCTTGCCTCCCGGATATACCATCAAACCCACGTCATAAGTATTTCTATCATATTGCTGCTCCTGACCAATAGTGACGTTATTCTTTCTGTTGGTGAGACCCATATTGAGAAACAGTTTGTCCCGGAATAATCTGACCCTATCCTTGATCTTGATCTCTCTGTAATCCCGCTGCAAATAAGGATTGGTAAGAGCAATATATTTAGGCCCCACTTTTTTATAAGAGAGGATCAGATAATTTTTAAAATAATTTAATTTGGCTTTGGATAAAATGGCCAGCGATGGCATATTCCAGATCTGTTTAAAACCAATATGACCACTGCTATCCGGAACAATCGGTAGAAGAGGATCAATATTCTCATTGATCGTAAATATATGTCTAAAATCATAAGGATCAAAAGGGATCGATTCGAGAGGTATTGCATTGTCACCATCAATGGTGATCGTGTCATTAGCAAGGCTATCATTAGGGAAGAAAGTATCAAGATCATTGAATGAAATAGCACCATTATAAATATTCCTATTCAACTCCGAAAAGCCAATTTCACTTTCCCAGACCGCTCTGTTTTTATCAATTGCCAGTTTAAAATCAGCACCAAGATTTATATTCTCTTGAGGCTTTTGAGGCATATTGATTAAATTATCAGGAGAATGATCAAACCCGTTAATAAATTTATTCACAGAGTTAGTATCATCTTTTACTTTTAAGAATGAAAATCCAAATTCAAAAACATCTTTTATTCGAAAAGAAGGCCGCATGCCAACTATTTTTTGCTGGAATGTATAATCGGTTCTTCTAAATATATTTTGACCATCTACAATTTTGGGTTGATCCTCAATACTGCCTCTGATATTTCTTTTTGAGTACCCCCAAATAGTATGCAAATTGAAAAAGCCCAAATTTAATTCTGATTGAATACCACGAATTCTTTTTCCATAAAGACTTAATTCTGAAAAATTGGGGTAATAATCACCCAATGCCAGATCAATAATCGGATTAACTAGCTGGAATGTATAGCGATTCCTGGGCTGGCTTGTAGCATTTTCCAGAGAGGTTACAAATATATTCGCTCGGTACCCGAAATTTTGCCAGCTGCCATTGGAATTAAAATTTAGACGGGAAATGTTTTGTCCCACATTGTTTATATATTCATAGTGATTGCCGGTAGTGATCTTCCCTGAATAATTAAGATTCTTTTCTCCCACCCGAGTTGGAGAACTGACAGTGAAGTCCCATTCAAATGTTTGTAACTCCTCCGTTTGGCCCAGAAATTGGAGTCTAATTTTGTTACTCCCGCTTTGAGCAGACCCTATGTTTAGAGTAATAATATCCTGCAGGATGTTTGCTTTATCAGTCCGTTCTTGATCATTAATAAAAAGTTGAACATCTGTTATTTTCTGCTCTATATCAAAGAGGGATATAGCGATTAAAACCGGATCTCCGGGGCTAATTTCAGTGGTTTCTTCAGGAGCCAGCAATACAGGAGGATTTGTTTCAGGAGCTTTTTGAATTGGAATAATATAATGGGGGTTACTGAGGGGATTGTCGCGGGGAGATGAAATTAATTGCGTGCCATCGGAGGTTAAAATTATGCAATATTCCAGGCCCTCTTTACCGGTAAACTTAGCTGGTATTTCATATTCAAAATGATCGCCAGTACGTTTCATAGCCTTTGTAAAATAATTGTTATCGCCAGCACGTCTATAATATATATCAGCAATAGCGTTGGTATTTAGATTATTTTCTATTCTTGCCCTGATTGTAATGTTTTCTTCAGGATCATATTTAGCCGGAGGAGTATGGTCGATATCAATTTGAGCAAGAATTCCTCTCCATGCTAAAAGAAACAGGAAAATTAAAAATTTATAGGTGCATATTTTTTGCAAATCCTCTTATTCCTCATAAATTATTTCAAGATGCTTGATTTTACCTTCTTTATTTTTATATCTTAACCTTAGTACTTTTTCTTCTCCCGCACCGTTCTGATCCTGGTAGGTTGTACCCGGGACATCCTCATCTTCTATCTTTTCTTTTTCAAGACCACCATCGGGTGTGGAAGTACTTTTTTCCATTTTTTGGAGAGTTAGAACTCTATTACTCAGAATATTTCTAATCTCAATAAGCCCTTCAATACCATAGAATTGGTCACCTTCTTTAGGATCGGAGATCACCCAAAAAATAGTGCCTTTGACAGCTGCAACCGAGGTAGGTGTAGATATAATAAACTCATCGTCTTTCTGTTTCTGAATGGTTGCTTTTAGTTTACCATATTCCATAGATACTCTTTTTAAAATATGGGAATTTTCCTCCTGACGAGTGATTACAAAATTACTGTTTTCATGGATTGTAAGCTGCGATTTATCATCGATAAAAACGAGCACTGCATAGCCATCCTTATCTGTTGAGATCACATCACCATTTTGAAAAATTGTGCCCGTCTCCACATCTTTATTGAATTTATCTTCGTCAGCATGTTTATATAGTACTTCTCCCTGGGTTTTGAGAGCTACAGCAATTTTTGCAGTCTGACCATTCATTTGAGTTATAAAACAGCCCAGTAAAATTACTATAACTGAATAATATAGATTTTTCATTATAATCCTGTTTCTTATTTTACAGAGATTGACTTTATATTAATTTCGTTTGAAAGGATCTTTTCTGAAATATTTTTTAACGCTTCCATTCCGATAATACGGTTATTGAGATATATCTCACCTGTCATTTGATAGCCCTGTAGTTCACTTTTATAAATATTTTGGAGCTCTTGAAACCCTAATATCTCTTCCAGGATCTTTCTGACTTTATCCGGGTTTATTTGGTTAGTATTCGAATTCATAGAGAGATTACCGGCATTTTGATTGCTCCCTATAACTTTAAAAATCCAGATAGGGCTGAATATGGTTGCAGAACCAGAGGAAGTTGGAAAGACCTTTTTTATCTGCCAGACATAAGAGTGGCCAGATTCCAGAGGTTTAGCATTGCCCACCGGATAACTAAAATAGTCAGGGGCCCGATAGGTTTCATCAGTTCCCGGCACTTTTGTAGCTTCGATTTTATAAAAGTCACCATTATCAGGGAATGGTAAATTCGATTGACTGTCCAGGGCTTCTTCCGGAGAATTGTGTTCATCTGGTAGATATTCCGATACTCTGATATAGATACCACAATTTTGACAATAAGAACGCGACCACCTGAGAGCGGCCATGTCCCATCTAAAAACAGGATAAGTAGTAAAAATTTTAAGATCTTCGGATTCAGCTCCCCCAGGTTCAATTAGGTCTAATATTTCAGAGCTTGTTATACTTACTATATTTTGATGGCCTGCAAGACGATTATAATTCTGATCGTAGATTGCTAGATTAAAAACATAATTACCCTGAGGCAATTCTCCCATGGCTATTATTTCATTTTGGATCTCATTTAATTTTGATTTGGAGATATGATCACGCCGCTCTATGCCGTTGAAAGCCAAGGGCTCTCCAAGATTTGGGCCTCCGGTATATTGCAGCTGGTCAAATTCCTGGCCTAAATCCCGGCTGGTTAAATTAACTTCCCCTAAAAAAGGGAAAGGGTTTGTCAAAATATAAAGAAGGCGGGTATCCTGCAGACCAAAAGCAGGCAAATTGGCACGCATCTCAAATTCCACTGCTATTTTTTTAGGTTTATTCTCCGGATGATTATAGGAGAGTGTATAACTAAAAAAATCCGGATTCATAGCTTTATTATCAAAGTCAAAATCGGCTAAATGATAAGCTCGCAAATCATAAAAATAATCCTCAGAGAATTGCAAATTTTGGGCAAAAGAAACATTTACTATAAAATAGGTAATGAATATGCATATTTTTAAAAATTTCATAATAAGCCCTTTGCTATATGTAAAATAAATATAGGGGATTGTGCTTGCAATTTCTAGTTGCTATAAAGGTATGCTATTTTTCACATTTTATTGGCCAATGTGAATAAATGAGTGTGAAACGTTTGCAAATATAAATTCTTCCCTCCCCAATTTTAACCTGTCTCATATTATATAATTTTGACGTAAAATCAAAATAGATATATTAATTAATATTTCATAGTTGAAGTTTCCTTCAAGGAATGTAAAATATTTTTTAACCGTTTCGCTCCTAAATTTTCAAGACACATTTAATTATAATGCCGGTAAAAAACACGGAAACTGGAAACTGGAAAACGGAGGCAGGAAAATATATTTTGATTTATCGGATATCATTTTTGAAAATTACTATAATTCTGTAGTGCAAAGCAAGTAAATATACTTTCAATATGATGAGTGTGTAAGCCCGAAGGAGAATATGGATAAGTTCGAAGCCAAGACTACTCAGCATTTTTACCACTCGACTATTTTTCAACTCGACAACTGATATCAAGATGGTTATATTTCACTTTCATTTTTTGTTTTTTCCCTGACCATCAGGTCTTGGTTTGTAGCACAACTATCCCTAGTTGTGTTTTTTACCGAAGCCCTCAATGGGCTGAGGGAAAAATACGGAAGCTGGAGTTGGTAGAGTAGCGAAGAGGTGAGTAGCCAATAGGTGTTGTCTTCTGAGTTTAAAATATCTATTATTTCCTCTGATTTTGTAGTTTTTAAATTTTTTAAACAATCAATAACATCCAAATTTTAAATAATTGATTCATTCTAATAATTCGAAAGTTTAGAATATTCTTTTTCCGGGTAGAGCGGCTCGTTGCCTTGCCGCTCCCCCACAGACCCGTACGAGCAGATTTCCCGCATACGGTTCCTCTTAATTTGGATTCGCCAATCACCACTTGCGCTATTTGCAATCCTTTTGTTAACATTTTTTTTT
>JAIPHI010000131.1 GCA_021735285.1 Fidelibacterota bacterium
CCTCTTAACACCTTAGCAATCTCCGAAGCAATTCTACCAAGTACTTTATCACTTGCATCTACAACATACCATTTTTTTTCTATTTCATCTTTTTTGGGAAAATATGTATCAAACATTCTTTTTTCCTATTTCCTAATTTCAACTTAAAAAAAGCGTGAAAATTTACAATCTGATTATTTTGATATCAAGGTTTTAAATTAAATTTTTCTATATTTCTATCACTTTATTGCCAATTATCACTTTTTTTACTCTGCCGGTTAGCTCCTGGCCAATAAAAGGCGTATTGGAAGAACGGGATTCAATATTCTTTTCATTAAAGACCCACCACTCATCAGTATCAAAAAGCGTGAACTCCGCTCTTTCTCCTGTTTTAAAACAGGGTAGCTCTATATCTATGATAGCAGCCGGCATAGTAGTCATTTTTTTAATTAGCTCGATCAGTGATAATTGGTCTTCATGAACCAGCTTCGTCATTACCAGCCCAAAAGCACTTTCCAAACCTATCATTCCATAGGCAGCCAGATCCAGAGAGGTCTCCTTTCGATTATAAGTATGCGGGGCATGATCAGTAGCAATTGCATCAATGGTACCATCTTTGAGTCCTTCTACCAAAGCCTGTCTGTCACTTTCCGACCTTAAGGGTGGAGCGACTTTCCCCAGAGTATTAAAAGAATGCATATATTCATCGGTCAAACTCAAATGATGGGGCGTCACCTCGGCAGTCACTCTGACTCCTTTTTCTTGGGCGGCCCTGATCAGATCAACCGAACCCTTAGCAGTGACATGTGGTATATGTAATTTGGCGCCGGTAAATTCTGCCAATCTGAGGTCCCGATAGATCATGATTTCTTCTGCAATAGTAGGATTACCTCTCAGCCCTGTTGTTGTGGATACTATACTTTCATTAATAATTCCCTGATTTTTTAAATCCTGGTCTTCGGAATGATTGATTATTGGTTTATCCACCAGCTTGGAATATTCAAGTGCGTTGCGCATGATCTGGGAATTTTCAACCGGATTTCCGTCATCAGAAAACGCAACTGCCCCCACTTCAGCCAATTCTCCGAATTCTGTTAATTCGCGTCCCTTTCTATCAATTGTAATCGATGCAATCGGCATTACATCTATATCTACCAGCTTGGCTTTTTCTCGAATAAAACGCATCGACTCCTGAGTAGAAAGCGAGGGGTTTGTATTGGGCATACAACACACTCTGGTAAAGCCTCCTGCCAGAGCTGCCCGGGCCCCAGTAGCAATAGTTTCAGCATCTTCCTGACCGGGTTCTCTTAAATGCGTATGAAGGTCTATAAAACCTGGCGCAATTTTCAAACCCTTTAGATCAATGACTTTATAGTCATCCTGGGCGTCTATTTCTGCTTTTATTTTTTCAATTTTACCATCATTAATCAGAATATCTTGACGTTCTATTTTTTCCTGGCAAGGATCGATCATTTCACCATTTTTTAATAAGAGTTTATCTTTGATTGTGCTTTTCTGCATATTATTCTCCGGCTGATTTGCATTAACTTCCTGATAAAAGAAATAAAACGGCCATCCTGACTGCTACTCCATTCAAAACCTGATCCAGAATAATGGCATTCTCGCCATCAGCAATAGCCGAATCGATCTCTACCTGTCTATTCATCGGTCCGGGATGTAAAATGGTGATCGGTTTTTGCAAACTGGCCACTCTCTCCAGAGTGATTCCAAATCTATTCCTATATTCCCTTAAACTGGGGATCAGCCCGCTAGCCTGTCTTTCCTTCTGGATCCGTAAAACATTGACAGCATCCGCAAATTCAAGAGCCTCATCAACATTGTATGTAACTTTCACATCCAGATCTTCTACACTAACCGGCATAAAAGGGGGAGGAGCACAGAGCATCACATTGGCGCCCATGGTCTTTAGTCCATAAATATTAGATAATGCCACCCGGCTATGTTTAATATCGCCAATAATGGCCACATTGAGGTCTTGTACCTGACCAAACTTTTCTTTAAGTGACATAATATCCAGTAGAGCTTGAGTCGGATGTTCATGCGTTCCATCGCCGGCATTGATGATCACAGCATTCACAAAATCGGCCAGCATTTTCACAGAGCCGGGAGTGGGATGACGCATAACTACCAGGTCAATTTTCATCGCACAAAGATTTTGAATCGTATCCTTTAAGCTCTCTCCTTTTTGTAAACTACTCGAAGCAGCAGAGAAGTTCACTGTATCAGCAGATAATCTTTTTTCAGCCAGGGCGAATGAATTCTTGGTGCGGGTCGAAGGTTCAAAAAATAGATTGACAACAGTAGTGCCTTTTAAGGTCGGCACTTTTTTAACCGGTCTTTCCAGAACTTCACGAAAAGAGAAAGCAGCATCGAAAATTTGGTTAATGTCCGCCTGGGGGACATCCTCCAGCCCTAATAAATTTTCTATACTCAAACTCATTATTATTTCCCTTCTATATCTCGCTTACTATGGTTGTAATAATACTTAAAATTACTTTTTTGCTTCCACCAGTAAAATTTCATCTTTGTCATCGATTTCTTTGACTTTGACCCTGATCTCTTCTTCCGGAGCCGTTTTAAATTCTTTGCCCACAAAATTTGGCATGATAGGCATTTCTCGATGGCCGCGATCGATTAGAACAGCCAGCTTTATTGAAGCCGGACGCCCCAGGTCTGTGAGGGCATCCAAAGCCGCTCTTACAGTCCGACCTGTATATATTACATCATCTACAAGGATAAGTTTTTTATTATCCACATCAAAGGGTATATCAGTTACTTTTAGTTTGGGTAATTTATTCTTACTTCTAAAATCATCCCTATACATTACTACATCTAAAATACCGACCGGTACTTCTGTCTTTTCAATATTTTCAATTTCCTCTGCTAATCTTTTGGCAATATATTCCCCTCGAGTTCGAATCCCAACAATAGCCAGATTATCAATGCCTTTACATTTTTCAATAATTTCATGTGAGAGGCGAGTAATCATCCTGCCCAGCATTTTCGAGTCTGTAACTGTCTTTTTGGTGATAAAATTCATACACTCTCCTTTCAAAGAGATAAAATAACCTCTTGAATCACTCAAAATTATGTCATTAGCTGAAAATAAATTTAATAGATAAGTTGCCTAATTGCCAATTTTTTATTTGGCAATCTATTGAACTACTTCGGAATCAGAAAATAGAGTAAAAATTGATTTATGAAAAATATTACAGAAATTTGTATATAGAGAAAACTATAAAATACTTAGATTAAACAGAGTAACAGAATTTTCTAAGACTAATCCGTTTATTATTGGGGTCTTCAGAAATTCCAGTGGGGATATAATAAATTTTTCAATCAGAAGACCACATTGTTCTCAAATATAATGGTATAGAACTGATACTTTACGGGCAATAGTTAGCATATTTTTCCTTCTTTTGAAAGTGTCAATCTATTTCAGGTCGATACACGATATAGAATTCATAATTGGAAATTCTATATTCGATATTCAAAAATCTTTTTTTTATTAATCAATCTCCACAGCAATAAAGAATCATACTTATAATTTGACCAATCTCCACTAATCAATGCATAATGTCGGCAATTAGCTAAATTTAAAAATTAAAATTATCTAGGGTTTCACGTAGTCTTCTTCGACAGGCTCTTTATTTGTTGGGGGCTTCCTTCCACCATGCTAAAGCCTAATTATTATACGCATTTTTAAAGATGTTAGTTTGCTAAACAGAACAATCTTACAACCCCCTTGTTCCCCCTTTAATAAGGACACTGTTGTTCCTTTTGTTTTGAGGTAACGTAAAATCATAGTTTTTTCATTAATTGTGAGCCCGGAGAGTTTTCCCTATGAAGCCTGCTTCGCTTCTCCTGTTTGTTTTTTAACAGGAATAGATTTTGCTGGAGGGGGGAGAGGGGTAATCTATCTTTTATTAGCAATTTTGCAAGTAGCTGCTGAATAAATGCCTATAAGAGATAGGCTAAAGCATGGTGCTAATCTCATTTTTTAATATTTCCTCAATTCATAGTGGAATGCAAGTAACCGTCCAATATACCCGATATGCTTCAGCATAATTAAGGCTAAAATTGATCTACATCTAATTCTATTTCATCCTTTATAGTTACGCACCAAATATTTTGAAGACCCTATTATTGATTCAATAATTCTTGAGCCTGGGCTTTAGCCGAGTCTGTTATATTCCGCCCCCCTATCAAGGTAGCAATTTCATTGATCCGTTCTTCATAATTAAGACGGAATATTTTAGTTTGATTGCGGTTGCCAGTAGATATTTTTCTGACAGCCAGATGATCATCCCCGAGGCCTGCTATCTGCCCCAGGTGTGTAATACACAGAATTTGATGGGAATTAGATAATTTTTTGACCTCCTCCCCAACAATTCTGCCAACCTTACCGGAAATCCCGGTATCTATTTCATCAAAAATTAGAATAGGAATCCGGTCTTTTTCTGCAAGAATGGATTTAATAGCCAACATAATACGGGAAACCTCACCTCCGGAAACAATATTGGTAAGCGGCATTAATGGTTCTCCCGGATTAGTGCTAATTAAAAATCTAACTTGGTCAATTCCATTTTCATCTGCCAGATAGGATTCTCCTTCGATCATAGCATATCCTTCGGAAGACTTCTTCTGTTCGATCTTGACTTCAAATTGGGCACCCTTAATCCCTAATCTTGCAAGGACCTGGTCCAGCTCATTGGCGAACTTTTTAGCCCACTTTCTTCTTGCTTCAGAGAGTTGAAGTGCCAGCTGGCTGTATTTTTTTTGGGCTGAATCTATTTTCTGATCTATTTTTTCAATTTCAAATTTAAGACCTTCGTCCTTATCCAGTTCCTTCTCTATCTTATCTTTATAAGCAATCACCTCTTCCAGAGTCTCACCATATTTTTTCATTAGTTTTTCCAGGCTATAAAGCCGCTCATTAACACTTTCCAAACGATCCGGATTAATATCCACACTATCAGAAAAATCAGTCAGACTTGTTGATAAATCCTGCAGTAAATATTTCACATCTGATAATTGCTCTAGATAATCCCCGAATTCACCTTGAATATCATTAAGTTCATCCAGTTTATCAATTGCTTCATCGAGATTGTTATAAAAACTGTTTTCACTTTCATAAAGTTGACTTACCAGCCCACTGGCCAAACGGAAAATTTTCTCAGCATTTTGCAGCAAACTCTTCTCGCGTTTAAGTTTCTCGTATTCCCCTTCTTTCGGAGCTACTTTTTCAATTTCATCATATTGAAACTGCCACAGGTCTTTCTTTTCCTGTAATGTTTGATGCTTTTCGGTTAGGATCTCTTTTCTTTCAACCAAATTAATCAATTTTTGCCAGGCCTGTCGAACTTTTTCTACCAGCTCGTTATAATCACCATAACTATCTAAATAGGGTAGATGATTATCTTCATTCAAAAGAGCCTGGTGGTGGTGCTGACCATGCAAATCGATCAGGTGATTCCCTGGAATTTTAAGATCACCTATATTCACCTTCTTACCATTAATCCAGGCTTTAGAATGCCCGGCTTTATATAATTTTCTCTTTATTATTAATTCACCATTCAGGGGGATATCATTATCAACAAGGAATTCCTCAATATAGGAGCTGTCATCCAGCTCGATCTCGCATTTGATCAGAGCATTTTTCGCTCCCGATCGAATCATAGAGATATCAGCCTGCTCTCCTAACGTCAAATTTAAAGCATTAATAATGATCGATTTCCCAGCACCAGTTTCACCTGTAATTACCGTAAAGCCGGGTTTAAAATCGATCTCAATTTCATTGATAATTGCAAAATTTTTAATATAAAGTTTAGTCAGCCTGGTCATAACCTAACCATGTATTAAGCCATTTATAATCTCTAATCCTGGTATATAAAAAGGTCCCTATTAAGGCTCCGATAATATCAGCAAACCAATCAAGTATCGAAGCGCTGCGGCCATTAACAAAGATCTGATGAAATTCATCCGAGGCACCATAAAGAATGGCGATTAAACAAGCTATCAAAAGCATATATTTTTCAATTTTTTCGGATTCAAATGTTCTAAGAGCAACCGCAATCGAAAATGTATAAACCGTATATTCAACTATATGTAATAATTTATCAAAAGTAAAAATCCCTCCCTGGGGAATTCTGTCTAAGGGGAGAGAAGAAATCATAAAAATAAAGACAGTTAATAAAATTGCCGGTGCTCTCAATAAATATTTTTTCAATGCAACAACTCATCGTATTGTTTTAAAACTTGTGGTATATATTGCAGGAGATCACCAGCAATTAATCCTCTGAATCCCAGGTCTTTGGTAGCTTCATCAGCAGCCGCTCCATGGATTGAGACAGCAGTCGCAGCCGCATCAAAAGGTTGCAGACCCTGCGCCACTAGAGCAGCTATAATTCCGGTCAAAATATCTCCTGTCCCTCCTGTGGCCAAACCCGGATTCCCTGTTGCATTAACTGCTGCCGGGCGCTCTTTACTAAAGGTTATTGAATGCGGACCTTTGAGCACAAGAGTACAGCTATGGCGCTGAGCAAAATCCCTTCCGAAGTCAATTATATTTTCCTTAATATTGGGTCCACTTTCCCCGCTTATGTAAGAAAGTTCGCCAATATGAGGAGTTAAGATAACATTCTCTATTGCATCTAATAATTCCAGATTATTTTTGAATATTTTGAGCCCATCGGCATCAATTATGAAGAGTTTATCCTGCGTTTTTATCAATTCTTCCCCAAATTCCATAACACTTTCTTCTTCGGATACTCCGGGGCCAAAAACTATAGCATCGCTCCAATCTATCTTTTCTCGACTGTCCTTAAGGCTATCCGAACAGAATCCATGCTCTGCCGATTCACACACAGGAAAACTCAAACCTTCTGTTAGTTTTATTTCAAGAATGCTGTTTAAACTTTCGGGAATGGCACTAATAACTAAACCCGCACCTGAACGTTGAGCTGCTCTGGAGACAAGCACGGCCGCTCCGGTCATACCTGGCGAACCTGCAAAGCAGAGCACCTTTCCCATCCGATGCTTATAGGTATCAAAAGGAATTTTCGGTAATTTAGATTTAATATTCTTGCGATGAAAAAGAAAAGTCTCAGCATCTAAAATCTCATAACTTTCCCGGGGATAGCCCAGATCACCAACCACGACCTTGCCACTATAATAGGGACCATCATTATATAACAGGCCCCGTTTGAGAAAACCCATTGTTATGGTTTTCACTGCTTTTACAGCAATCCCACCTTTGACTCCTGTATCCCCATTAATTCCGGACGGAATATCCACTGCTAAAACGGGGCGGTTGGCATCATTTATCATCTCGATGAGAGTCCTGTAAACTCCTCTGACATCCCCCTTCAAACCTGTACCAAGCAAAGCATCGATAATCAAATCAGTGCCATGTAAATCCTGGATATCCTCCAGATCATTTTTATTCTGCAAAAAATCTATTTGAACGGGTAGTTCTTTGATTGTTTTATAATAATAGGGAGCATCCCCCTTGATTTTTTCTTCATTGCCAACAATCCGGACATGAATTTGGCCACCCCATTCCTGGTGTTG
>JAIPHI010000132.1 GCA_021735285.1 Fidelibacterota bacterium
AGAGGATATTCCTCGGTTGACCATTCTTTTGCGATTCTTATCTTTTCTTTTTGATCTTTATCCTTCGTTGCTATAAAAGCAGGGCAATCCTGACATTTTATTCCACAGTAGGCTAAAGATACCATTCCCTCCCCCTTTCTTTTATTTATTTGGGGTAACCTACAGTCTGTGATAAAACGATTTTTTGGCTATCATCTAATTTCATTTTAGGATGTAACTTATCTCTATCGATCATTGCTCGCACAACATTTGCCAGGCCTTCCGAAGCACAATATAGATAGACATTTTGACTAATATATCCGGCATCACACCAGGAGTATTTTAATTTGGTTTCGGAGTCCATATTTCCCATCTTATTATAATCAGCCACAAAAACCAAATTTAGCGGTGCATCATCAACAAAATTTTGTGTTCCCGTAAATTTTCGAATATCCTCATCTGTAATTTTTTTAAGAGCGTGTTTTTCTGCATTATATAAAAATGCGCCCTCTTTTGAACAGACATAGACATCGATTTCCTGCATATTCATTGCAGAAGGGGCTGTTCTTTTACCTGACTGAGGCCGGTTGATACCAAAAGCTGCCCAAAGCAGGTCAGATAACATTTGTCTGGGAAGTTCATCGTCCTTAAAGGAACGACTTGTGTGCCTATTATTTAAAGCTTTCATCAAAGGCATACCACCGGTTTTATTGGGCTCCGGTAATTCGATTAAATTATTATCTGCACCTTTTATCATTGTAAACAAAAGCGAAAAAAGACCCATTGTGATCATTATTTTTCGAAACATAAGCCAACCACCTCTTTTTAATTAAACAGAACACGCATAACACTTAAAATATAAGTAAAAATTTGAATTAAATCCAAAAATCAAACATCAATTCACTAATATAAACTATCCTAATTTAATCTTATGAAAATCTATAAAAAACCTTTCTGTTTGCTATAATTATCAATAAGCTATGGGGTTTGACAAATTAAGAGGATTTACAAATGACTAACAAATATATAAAAATTAAAGGTGCCAAAGAGCACAATCTAAAAAATCTCGATATAAACATCCCCAGAGAAAATCTGGTGGTTGTTACCGGGCCTTCCGGTTCAGGCAAATCTTCCCTCGCCTTTGACACTATTTATGCCGAGGGGCAAAGAAGATATGTGGAATCACTCTCAGCCTATGCCCGGCAATTTTTAGGGGTTATGGAAAAACCTGACCTGGAATCCATCGAGGGTCTGTCTCCGGCAATCTCTATCGAGCAAAAAGCTGCTTCCAAAAATCCGCGCTCAACAGTAGGCACTGTCACTGAGATATATGATTATCTGAGATTACTATATGCCCGGGTGGGAACGCCCTATTGTTACAATTGTGGGCGTAAGATTAAACAACAGACAGTCCAACAAATCGTGGACTCTATCCTGGACCTGCCAGAGGGAACCAAAATGATGGTCATGGCGCCCATTATCCGTGGTAAAAAGGGCGAATATAAAGACGTTATCGAAGAGATTCGCCGGGAAGGTTTCATTCGCGCCCGAATCGATGGAGAAATCCTGGAAGTAGACCAGGAAATCGAGCTCGATAAGCAGAAAAAACATACCATCGAAGTAGTTATCGACCGGCTTAAAGTTAAAGATTCGATCAAGGAGCGTTTGACAGAATCGGTTGAACTTTCCACCCAGATGAGTTCCGGCCTGGTGATAGTCTCTACTCCTGATGATGAATATACCTATAGTGAACAATTTGCCTGTCCTCACTGTCATATCAGTTATGCTGAAATTTCCCCGCGCATGTTTTCCTTCAACAGTCCTTACGGTGCCTGTCCGGAATGTGATGGCCTGGGAACAAAAATGGAAATCGACGAAACACTGGTTATCCCGGACGAATCCAAGTCCATGTTTGATGGCGGCATTGTCCCCCTCGGCGAACAACCCAAAGGCGGCTGGCAAAGTTCTGTGCTCAAAGCTGTTTTACAGCGTTATAATATTGATTTTTTTACATCTGTAAAAGATTACCCTGAAGCAGCTCGCCGTGCAATACTGTATGGCGAAGGTACTAAAAATTTAAATGTCAAAAAACGGGCTGGCAAGATGAAAGGGGATTATGAAACCGATTATGAGGGTGTAATCCCGAATCTAAAACGGCGCTATACTCAAACCAAATCTTCCCGGATTCGCAACTGGATAAAACGTTTTATGAGTGAAAAGCCTTGCCCGGTTTGTGATGGTGCCCGTTTAAAAAAGGAAGCCCGCTCAGTAAAAATAGAAGGGCTCTCTATCAACGAGGTTACAGCAAAATCCATTACCGATGTCTATAAGTTTCTAAAAAAAATAAAATTCGATAAATCCCAAAAAAAGATTGCCGAACCAATTCTAAAAGAGCTCCAGGAACGCACCAGTTTTCTTATTAATGTGGGCGTCCAGTATTTGACACTAGACCGCTCCGCAGTTACTCTTTCCGGGGGAGAATCACAGAGAATTCGGCTGGCGACCCAGATTGGCTCCCAATTAGCCGGAGTTTTATATATTTTAGATGAACCCAGTATTGGGCTCCATATGCGGGATAATAGTCGCTTGATCAAAACCCTCAAAGACCTGCGTGATATTGGTAACACTGTAATTGTCGTAGAGCATGACGCCGGGACAATGTTATCTGCCGACCACATAATCGACCTTGGGCCAGGTGCCGGACGCAAAGGTGGGGAGGTAGTAGCAGAAGGTCCGCCCCAAAAGATAAAAGACACTGAAAATTCTATCACGGGTCAGTACCTATCCGAAAAGAAAAAAATCCCGGTGCCGGATGACCGGAGAGATGGAAATGGTGAATATCTGAAATTATATGGCTGCCAGGGCAATAATCTGAAAAATCTGGACGTCAAATTTCCGATTGGCAAATTTATCTGTATAACAGGTGTTTCCGGATCAGGAAAGAGCACACTTATCAATGAAACATTATTCCCGATATTGCAGAGAGAATTCCACAATTCTACTAATTCTCCCTTACCATATAGAAAGATAGAAGGTATGGGGCATTTTGACAAAGTTATCGACATCGATCAGGATCCGATTGGCAGAACGCCGCGCTCCAATCCGGCTACCTACACAAAAGTATTCGACCATATCAGAAAATTGTTTGCCTCCCTCAAGGAATCCAAGATCAGAGGCTATAAAAAAGGCCGATTTTCCTTTAATGTAAAGGGTGGTCGCTGCGAAGCCTGTAGTGGTAAGGGTACCAAAAAAATAGAGATGCATTTTCTACCCGATGTTTATGTACCCTGCGAAGTATGTGAAGGCAAACGCTATAATCGTGAGACCCTGGAAATCAAATACCGGGGCAAAAATATTTCCGATGTGCTGAATATGACAGTTAATGAGGCCTATGATTTTTTTGATCGGATTCCTAAAATTAAAAATAAACTGGAGACTCTGAGGAATGTAGGCTTAGGATATATCCAATTAGGCCAGAAGGCTACAACTCTCTCGGGTGGTGAGGCTCAGCGTGTAAAATTATCCTCAGAATTAAGCAAAAGAAGCACCGGGGATACTCTCTATATTCTGGATGAACCGACCACTGGTCTGCACTTCGAAGATATTAAATTATTACTCCAGGTCTTAAAAAAGTTGATGAAACAGGGCAATACTGTGATTATCATCGAACACAATCTGGATGTAATCAAATCAGTCGATCATATTATCGATCTCGGACCGGAAGGGGGCCATGAAGGCGGTTACATAGTTACTCAGGGAACTCCCGAAGAAGTTGCTGAACGCTCTGAGTCCTACACCGGCCGTTTCTTAAAAGATGTGCTTTAGGGCGGTGATGTCATTATCTTTGTCTTGTCCTAATATATTTTGTCTTTGTCTTTTTATAATTCATAATTCTTAATTCAAAATTCTTAATTCAAAAAATGTATATACCTACCACGTCAAAAGAAATAAAGGAAAGGGGCTGGGATAAGCTCGATGTTATTCTGGTAACCGGGGATAGCTATATCGATAGTCCCTTTTTCGGCTCTGCCCTGATTGGCAAAATTCTACTTGATAAGGGCTTTAAAGTGGGAATCATTGCCCAACCGGATACCGATTCTCCCGCAGATATCACCAGACTGGGTGAGCCTAATCTCTTTTGGGGCGTGACGGCTGGAAGTCTGGATTCCATGGTTGCCAATTACACTGCCCTCAAAAAATTCCGCAAAAGCGACGATTATACACCGGGGGGCAAAAATACCAAAAGACCGGACCGGGCTACAATTGTCTATACCAATCTTATAAAACAATATTTTAAAGATACAGCGCCAATTGTATTGGGCGGTATCGAAGCCAGTTTGCGGAGAATTGCCCACTATGATTTCTGGGATAATCGTATTCGACGCTCGGTTCTCTTCGATGCCAAGGCTGATTATCTCCTATATGGCATGGGCGATCGCTCTATCGTCGATCTTGCTCGCGCCTTGAAAAACAAGCAATCGCCTGAATATATTCGAGGTCTTTGTTATATTTCTGCCGAACCAAAATACGATTATATTCAACTTCCAGCCTATCAGGAAGTAAAAGAATATGATGACAAATTTATCGCTATGTTTGATACCTTTTATAAAAATTGTGATCCCCTCAATGCACAGGGCTTATATCAAAAAATGGATACCCGCTATCTTGTACAGAATCCCCCGGCCTATCATCTCACCAGTGAGGAATTAGATCAAATTTATGGTCTCGCCTTTGAACATCAACAGCATCCTTATTACAGGAAAGAGGGAAAAGTTCGCGCCCTGGATACAATTTCTAATTCAATTCCAACCCACCGCGGTTGCTTTGGAGAGTGTAATTTTTGCGCGATTGCCGTTCATGAAGGACGTCGGGTCAGATGGAGGACTGAAAGCTCTATCCTCCAGGAAGCCCGCAGTATGCGCAGCCGACCCGGATTTAAAGGCAATATCAAGGATCTATGCGGACCTACTGCCAATATGTATGGTATGGAATGCCAAAAAATGATCAATCGCGGAAGTTGCAAAGACCGCCGCTGTCTCTACCCCTCAGCCTGTGGTAATATGCAAATCGATCACAGCAAACAAACTGCTCTAATACAAAAATTGCGCAAGATACCGGGTATAAAAAAAATCTTTGTCAGCTCCGGTATCCGCTTTGATATGGTTATGGCCGATAAAAAACATGGGCAAAATTATCTCAAAGAAGTTGCCAGCCAGCATACTTCCGGTCAACTCAAAATTGCACCGGAGCACACCGCTCCCGAAATCCTCAAACTAATGGGCAAACCACCCCGCAATCACCCACTTTATAAATTCAGAGATAAATTCTTCAAGTACTCCAAACAGGCCGGCAAACAACAATATCTGACCTACTACTTTATTGCTGCTCATCCCGGGTGCACGGATGATAATATGCATAAGCTGAAAGATATAGCCGCAAAAAAACTCAAAATTAATCCCCGCCAGGTACAAATATTTACACCAACTCCTTCGACCTGGTCATCGGTGATGTATTATACAGAAAAGAATCCCTTTACCGGTCAGAAAATATTTGTCGAGAAGAATCCGCACAAGAAAAGACAGCAGAAGAAAATTCTGCAATAATAGTGGCAAAATTCAATTTAGGAATAACTTGGAGAACTGTAGCCCGAACCTCTGGTTCGGGACCGTAAAGTCCGAAGGAAAGATTTTAAAGATATCCGAAAAGTGCAAAGCAACGAAGCAGAGCTTCGTTCTACTAATACAAACCTGGCAGGTTTCGAAAACCTTCCAGGTTTTCTTATTTATTGCTTGGGAAACCAGGGGATAAAGGCACTCGTTTTTTCAATATAATCTTTGTACTTCGGCTTTTTATCTTTGAGTGATTTTTCCAGGAGCGCAACTCCGGATACTTTTATCAGCAGGAAGGTCATCATGAGTGAACCCAGAACCGGCCAGTAGCTGCCGGCTGCCAAGGAAAATAAACCATAGGCCCACCATTGCGCAGAATCACCAAAATAATTGGGATGGCGGGTGTAGCGCCAGAAACCCGAGCGCATAACCTGGCCTTCATTAGAAGGATCACTTTTAAATCTTGCCATCTGGAGATCACCGCCGGCTTCGAAGATAAAACCAATTAACCAAACACCGATTGCTATGTAATCCAGGAAATTCAAAGCTCCACTGCGAACTGATAACTGGGCACCTAAGAGCGGTGCTGAAATTAAAATCATTAATACGCCCTGCAATAAAAAAGTCTGGAAAAAGCTAAACCACCAGTATTTCTTGCCATACTTTTTACGAAAGTTTTGATAGCGATAGTCCTCTCCTTCCCCCCAATTACGCCAACCAATGTAGAGCGAAAGCCGCAAACCCCAGACAGTTACCAAAACAAGTAAAATGATCTTTCTGGCCAGCAAACCCTCAGTTTGAAAATAGTAGAACCAGGTCAGCATGACAAAACCCAGGCCCCAAAAAGTATCTACTATGCTAACGTTTTTAATAATAATACTGACTATCCAAAGCACGGTCATTAAAATTAAAACAAGAATTGATCCGTTTAATAATATATTCCAAAATCCCATAATTGCCTCCTATTCAAACATATAAGTTACTGCCACTGTACCCAGCCCGTTATGGACTCCGATAACAGGTGAAATATCCACAATATAGGCTGGTGGCTGGCCAATTATCTCCTCAAGTTGGTCTGCATATTTCTGAGCTCTGGCAAGATTCTGCGAATGCACAAGAGCGTATTTCCAGATCGGCTTTTTCTGGGCGGCTTGCGACACCAGATTAATAATTTTTTTCATATTGCCGCGCCGACTAAAGGATTTGCCAAAGGCCACTCCTTGGCCCTCCTTGTCCACTGTTACGATTGGTTTGAGGTTAATCATCTTGGCGATAAAACCCTTGAGAGGGCTGACGCGGCCGCCTTTGACCATATATTTTAGAGAATCGATGTCCGTCAAAATATTTGTCTTTTTCACCCACTCTTGCGATTTTTCCACAATAGTTTCAAAGCTCTCTCCTCGATCGATGGCCTCTGCTATGCGCAGCGTAATAAGGCCCTCCGAAGATGAAAGATGTTTGGAATCTATCACCTCGATCTGTTTGTCATCATATTCCTTGATGACCTGTTGTGTGCTATCGTAAACACCGGTTAATTTACTGGAGATATGGACAGCAATAATTTTGTCATAATAGGTAGTAAGATGATCATAGAAATTTCTAATATACTGGATATCAGGCTGGGAACTTTTAGGCATGACTTTTTCTGATTGTAACATATTGTAAAATTGGTCCGGCTGCAAGGTCAATTTATCGATGAAAAGATTATCACCAAAAATGATCTTAAAGGGTATAACCTGAATTTGATATTTCTCGA
>JAIPHI010000133.1 GCA_021735285.1 Fidelibacterota bacterium
GGTTTTTTTATAGGTAACAGTTTCTTAAAAGATGAGAGTTTTACAAGTCTGGAAGTAGATTTAGAATATTTACTATCCGACAATAGCAGACTGGGCTCATATTGTAATCATTATCTTGGTAGGGGACAGACAAATCTTGCTTTATTTTATAAATACAAATATTCAAACAATATAAATATGCGAGCTGGTCTGGATTTGAATTATATGAATTCGGATTGGGCTCTTATGGAAAAATATTCATACCCGGATGAAAATAAAATTTATAAGATAAAAAATTCATTTTCTGCCTCCTTTTTTATTGAACCGGGAATCGAATTCAACCAGGGAAATTTATATATTCGACAAACTGTGGTGACCAATTTTATCTTTTTAAGCGGTAATGTTACGGGTCTGGCCTATCATTTCCGACCTGTGATTAATATTGGTTATAGAATCTTTTAGATTGAGTAAAATTGATATGTTTAAAAATGCGAATCATATCCAATAAAAAATTTTTACACTTTATCAAAAATTATATTCTATCCCAAAGTACATACTCATATCAAACGCAGCCCCAACAGGATGATAATATATTCTTTGATTAGAGATATTTTTCAGAAATAAATTGAGAGCCAGACTCCGGTTTAATAAGAGTTTTTGCATTTTAATATCCATGCGGTTGATGCCTGGTAATTTATGACTATATATGAAATTTTCTTTGAATGTACTAAAGTATTCGATTCCTGAAATATTCTCAAATTCATGCCAAATGGTTTTTGAATTGTGGTGTAAATTAAACTGGAGTGAAAAACTACTTGCTGGCTTGAAGAAAATTTTATAATTAACGATTTTAGTGGGGATTTTATGCCAGGCATCGGTGAAGAATTGATCCTGAGATAGAGGGTCAAGTATAGTAAAATCAAGACTGGAATGAATTGCAGGAAGAGGTCGCCAGTTAAAGATTGCTTTGAAGCCTTTTACAAATCCATCTACTGCATTATAATATATTTCCGGAGAGGAAAAAGTGAATTTATCTTTATTGAGATTAAATGTCTGATGTCGATAGGGATAATTTTCAAAGTATCTGGCAAGTATTGATAATTTTACAGATAATTCTTCATTAATATTTTTTGTCCAGGTAATATCACCATTATATTTTTGATTTCGACTGAAAGTCTCAGTGTTATAATTAATTTGCTGTCTTTCAAATAGATATCCTTTATCATTCCAATACCAGTAGGAATTTAGAGGCATTATGTCTCTGGAACTTGCTAACATAAGCTCCAACTTATTATCAGGATTGAACCTTTTTATTATATTTATACCATAGTTCTCATAAACATTGTTTCTATAAAATTTAAATAACTGGCTGATTGAAATATGATCAACTAGATCAGGTTCAAAATGAAATTTCAAATACATATTCGGAATAAATCTGTCCTGCATTCTTCCTCTAGAAGAGAGTAAACTGGTATATTGTAAGCCTCCTCCCAGACTTTGAATATATCCTGGTTCTTTACTTAGCAATTCAAAAGTGGCATTAAAATTTTCAAGAGCCCAATAATTTGCAACTGCTTTCTCTTGCATTAGTTTGTTAATGGATTCCGATTCGTACTTTAAATTTATATTGAAATCGAAATTGGGATTAAGATTCCTATCTATTGACACCCCGAAATAATTACTTAAATAATTTAAAGGGAATTCATGGCCGGCAGGTTCAAAAAAGTAGTACATTCGATTAGCATCCACATGGGATAGCAGGAGAGAATAATTGTTATCAAAAAAAGAGCCTTTCAGTTGAACTGCCCCTCCGTATTCAATGAGCATGGGCCAATCTCTCTTTGAGTTTAGGTTTGTCAGTCGTTTATTGATCGACCAATCAGTATATATATTTTGTCTCCAGTGCAGGTTAACCAGGGCAGATTGATCACCTATTTTATAACCCAGAACACTACTATAATCGGCTCCTATTTTATCTACATTAGGAGATTGGTATCTGGTATATTGGTAGGGGCCACTATCCTTGGTTTCACTACCCAACATCAATCTATTTTTAAAATAAAAATTTTGTTCATTAGAATGATCTGAATTTGTGTATATCCGGATAATGCCATTATTTTCAAAGTTGCCTTTATATAGAAGCGGAGTATTAATAATGGTGACCGAATCTATGGAATTAAGATTGATTGGCAGAGAATTTATATTTTTATTACCCAGTAAGCCCCTGGATATTTTATGATCATCGATATACAAAGAAAAATTTTGGTGCTGATATGCATTTAGTCCATTAAAGACTAAATTATAAGTATATCCACCAATTGTATAAAAGCTGCCACCCTCTATATTTTGTAATATATCAGATATTCGAAAATTATTTGAGCAATTTAAAAATTCATTTCTAAGTACACTTTTATTAGTGAATTGTTCAGTCCAGCCAAATTGAAAAAGCAAGATGAGGTTTATTATAAAAATTGTTGATTTTTTCATTCTTGAATACCATTGAAAAATTCGGGTGTTTCAAGCTGAAAACTTATACCGGTTTTCAGTAAAATTAAATCTATATTTTTGTAAGTATATACAAAATTTTTCCCAAGTTCTAGATTTATAGCCACGGATTCATTAAGAGAGTATTTTAATAGAATAGAATATTCAATACAGACCTCACTCTCATATTTTTCATACTGGGATTCTATATCAAAATTCATCAGATAATTTCCTATTTTGATACAAGGAGCGAAAGATAATTTGTTAATGAGTTGGAAGTCATATAACCAGCCCGCATATATAAAGTAGCTTTGAAAATCAGGTCTGAACTTATACTTGGAACTAAACTGCATATAGTTCAATCCGCCCTGAATTTTACCCAGGTAGAAAGGAGTTGTATAATTGAAATTAAACCCTTTATTCATTTTCCAATATTCATGGAAGTTATTTTTGTTAATATTGTTGTCTAATTGGATTGTTAATTCAAGCTCGGAAAAAGGAGATTGCGAAGAAGCCTGGGTACTTAGCATGTTTATTAAAAAAAATAATATGAACAGTAGATTTTTCATATGCTTACTTTGACAGGATGATGCGCTATAAAATATATTATAGTCTAAAATAACATAGACCTTCTCATTTTAGTGAGAAGGTCTATGTGAAGGTCTATGAATAATTCGTTATAAAATTGTGTTGGGTATTTTAAGTTCTATTTATTGAAAATCTGGTTACGTAATTTAAGAATAGTTCCTTCTTTTAGGTTTTGACATTTATCGCCTAACACATTTTTATTATCACGATAAATAACAATCCAGGCATATGGATTACCATATTCTTTGGCTGCTACACTCCAGAGTGTTTCACCTTTTTTAACTTCATAATTATAAAATTCGTATTCTAATTCATTGGCATTATCAACAGGAACATTCTTAAGGAGTAATTCATGAAAAGGATAGATCAGATTGGGATTATCACCGATCATATCTCTATTCCAGTCATATATATCATTCCACATGGATTTGTCTTCATAGATATTACCAGCAATTTTAATGAGATAATCATTAGGCTTGATCATATATTGCAACTTTTCATAATATTTCTTTTCAATCTCTTCTTTTGCTTTTTCTTCCAGCTCTTCAGCTTTCTCTTCTTCCTTTTCGATTTCTTCGGCTTTCTCTTCTGGCTCTTCTACAACTTCCTCAGGTTTTTCTACTTCTTCTTTAACTTCTTCTGGTTCCGGTGTTGGTTTTTTAGCTTTTCCTCCTAGCTTGAAGGAAATTCCCAAGCTGGCTGTAATATATTGATCATCAAGAAAATGATCTTTATTGGGGAGAGCATCGATATCTTCATTTATTGTTGTTGTTATGGCGATGCCTGGGATCAAATTTATTTTATCACTTAGGGCTATTTCAGCACCCAGACCCCCGGTTGCAATTGGCGATGTCTGCCTATCTGTAAAATAACCTTTCTCCTGAGTGAAGCTAAAAACTCCAAGCCCCAGATCAACAAAGGGACTAAAACTCTTTGATCTTAAAATAAAAAATTTACCTTTTACAGTAGCATTAATAATACTGTTATCCAATTGGTAGGTCGGATAATCCAGATTAATTTGATTATATTCCAGGCCAAAATTCAAAGATAGGTTCTTAGTGAGACGATAATCCAAAAACCCTCCAAAGCCTGGACTCATTAAGCCATCAGCATCTTCATCGTCCATAAATGCTAAATAATAATTTCCATTAACCTTCAACCCTAACTGTGTCTTATCTTTCCAATTAACATTGCCTGTTTGTTCACCAGGCATACCTGCTAATACAGAACTAACCAGTAATAACAATATTAACAGGGCACTTAATTTTTTCATAACGGCCTCCTCAATAAAATTCAAATTTAAATTTGTGTTCTAATTTTCATATTATACTTTATAATATTACGATGTCTTAACGAATTTAGCAACAGATATTTAAAAAAACTGTATTTCAATAAAAGATACTATATATTTTATAATTTTTCAATGTTTATAACAAAATAACCCGCTACATTAGGATTATATGATAGTAATATAATAAGTTTTATTCAATCTTGAGATTGTAACGCAAATTCAATCTAGCTTTATTATATGAGCCGAAGGAGTATGACAAGCAATTGAATTGTTAGCCCTATATTAAAATATTAATAAGACCTTCTTTTAAAAGTCAATCATAATAATTATATTTTAAAGTATAAAAAAGAGGGCTAAAATGGAATTTAAAAAAGTTTTCTTAGTATTAGCATTGTCATTATATATATTAACTCCTCTTATTGCACAGATATCAGATGTGGAAATTACAATCGAATGTAGTCGTTTATCTAGAGAAGAACGGCAGGATTTGAGAACATTAGAAATGAAGATTCCCGGTTATTTTACTAATTATGAGTGGTTTGATAATCCTTATAATATTCAGATGCCGATCAGAATTAATATTTTTGCTAATAGTGTTAACAAGACCGGTAACAATAGAAAATTTTCTGGTCAGATGTTTGTATCAACATTGTCCGGTGACCAGCGATTTTTAGAGAAAGGGATGAGATTTATTTATAATAAGAATCAGACTCTTATTCATCAGGAAATGATTTCTCCCTTAGCAAGCATATTTGATTTTTATGCTTATGCTTTATTAGCAGGTGAGATGGATACTTATGAACTTATGGGGGGAGATAATTTGTATGAAAAAGCCCGGGATATTGCTTCCCGAGGACAATATTCAAATTATTCAGAAGGATGGGCTGAAAGGCTTAAGGAATTAAATAAAATATTGGATCTGCCTGAATACAGGCGGTTTAAATTCTATTTTTGGAAAATTATTGATCTGGAAAATAAGGGTGAGACAACGAAAATTCCTGAAAATATTGATCTTATGTTAGAAAATCTAGAAAGTGCTTTTGATATTAATTCAAGTGAAAGAAATACGACGATCTTCCTTAATGCCAGAAAAGAAGCTCTCATAGGATTATTACTGGATTATGGTACAAAAGAGCAGCGACAAAAATTAATTGAACTTAATTCTCAAAATAAAAAGTTTTATCAAAATAAGATTGAGGAATATAAAAAATAATTGAACTACATTTTTTTATTGCAATCAATAGCAGGTAAGTAATGAGCTTATCTGCTATTTTTTTCTTGGAGGAATTATGAAAATTTTAGTCACTAGAAAAATTCCTAAAATAGGAATCACAAAATTACAAAATTTTAGTGACGATATAATTATTAATTGGGAAGAGCGCAACCTGACATCTGAAGAATTGTATGAAAAATCTAAAAATGTAGATGCTATGCTAACGATGCTGGCTAATCGAATAGATTCACGCCTATTAAAATCGAATAATAATCTTAAAGTGGTAGCTAACTATGCTGTAGGATATAATAATATTGATATAGAGGCTGCTACCCAATATGATGTTGTAGTAACTAATACTCCGGACGTATTGACAGAAACTACAGCTGATTTAGCCTGGGCTCTAATAATGGCCATTACAAGAAGAGTTGTAGAATCTGATAAATATACCCGACAGGGCCTGTTCCAGGGCTGGGCGCCGAATTTATTATGCGGGAGCGATGTGAATGGTAAATGCCTGGGAATAATAGGTGCCGGCCGCATAGGTCAGGCAACAGCCAGAAGGGCAGCCGGATTTAATATGGATTTACTGTACTATAGCAGAAGAAGAAAAGAAAATTTTGAAGCTGAAACCATGGCCAGATCAGTTAGCTTGCAATATCTCCTAAAAAATTCAGATATAGTATCATTGCATGTTCCTTTAACTGATGAAACAAAGTACTTAATTGATAGTAGGGAATTAAGGATAATGAAAGATAGCGCTTATTTAATTAATACTTCCAGAGGTCCGGTTGTAAATGAAAATGAACTTGTGCAGGCCCTAAAAAATAATAAGATTGCAGGTGCTGCTCTGGATGTGTATGAAAATGAGCCAGGGATTCATCCTGAATTAGTAGTTTTACCAAATGTAGTCCTTACTCCCCACATTGGTTCGGCCACAAAATCTACTAGAAATAAAATGGCGGCTCTGGCAGCTGATAGTATTATTAGCGTTTTATCCGGAGAAAAACCGGATAATATAGTTAATCCTCAAGTTTACGGAAAAAATTAGAGCTTTACTCCGATTTCTTGATTTGTATCTCTTCCACAGTTTCAGTAAGTCCTGAGCGAGTAGAAAAGAAGGGATCATGTTGCGTGGCTTGAATCCATTTGTAGATATTTTCCCAATGTTGCAAGGCTTTTTTTCTCCTGGAAGGTTGATTAGCATATTTTATGAAATCTATATCTCGCAGGATATTTTCTAAATCTTCTTTTAATTCATTATCCAGGTCAAACTTCCGAGAAGCGGTAATAATTTCAGAAGTGGACATTTCAAGGGCATAAATAAAAAATCTTCTTTCTAAATATTCGCGTAATATCTCGGAAAGTTTAAAATAAAATTCTTTTAATGACTGACGGGAACCAAAATTCGTATTTTTACGAAGCTGTTGCAGTTTGCTAATTGCAATTGTATGAGGAGGCTTTAGATATTCTTCTTTTATCCTTTGGGCCATTTTCCGTTTTTGTTTCCATTTTTTCAGACTTATATATAGCCCTGCACTTAAAAGTATAAACAGAAGAGCGAAACCAATAAGCTCCCAGGGGATTATGGTTCTAATTGGAAATGGAGCTTTTATATCTTTTTCCTTTTGAGCATTGGGGGGTAGAACCGATATGATATTGATCTTAAATGGTTTGCTTTGATAAGTTAGAACTTTATTAGTATCAGAACTTGAAGTAACACTTATTTCTA
>JAIPHI010000134.1 GCA_021735285.1 Fidelibacterota bacterium
TTCTGGAATAGATAATTAAATAAGAAAGACATGCATTATTGGCTGGGATATAAGGTAGGCGTTCCGGAATATTTATTATTTAAAAATTTTCATTAATGGATAGCGTATCACAGATTCTCTTTTAATCTAATAATTCCCGGATGCTCTGCCTTGGGGGCATTTGTAGCACAACTATCCTTAGTTGTGTTTTTTATCCGAAGCCATCAATGGGCTGAGGGAAAAATACGGAAACGGGATCTATTCGAGTAGCGAAGTGGTTTTGTGTTATGAGTGAAAAATATCTATTATGTCCTCTGATTTTATGTTTTTAAATTTTTATAACAATCAATAATATCCAAATTTTAAATAATTGTTTCATTCTGATAATCCAAAAGCATAGAATATTTTTTTTACGACTTTTCTACTCGACCACTTTCCAACTCGACTACTCGACTAAATGATATAAAGATAATTATATTTTAATCCCATTTTTTTGATTTTTCTGACCATCAAAGAATTCACGTTAAGAAGCCCTGTATTGTTTATTCGAAAAATTGATCAATAATAGTATTAATTTAATAGTCCTATATCCGGATTTATAACGAAGCCATAAATAAAATAAGTTTAAAGGGGCTTAGTGGAACAATTAAATTTTGAATGAATTCTCATCAGGTCTTAATTTTTGGTTACTTTTGTCTCGCCACAAAAGTAACCAAAAAGGCACCGGCGGGATAATAAAATGCTAAAATTTAAGTCACTTCACTGAAAATATTTTAATGCTATGGAATTATTGCTATTGATTTCAATTAAGCGATTTCAAATTAACTAATTACAAGCTTGAATATGTACCCAATTACCATTAACCGTAATCATAATAAATCTTAGAGAGCCTATTTTGAATCTCTAAACATATATATATTCAATATTTGTAAAATTATTATTTGAACTTATGGCGTTTTTAACTAATTTATTCCAAGCAAATTATTCAGGATTATACAGGTTTTAAAAATTGGTTAAAAACTACCATAAGTTCCCTCTGGCGGTTATTTTTCTGGCTTATGCTATTGGGATAATTTTTTCTAGATTTATTTACCTCCCTTTAACTATCTGGATAGGTTTAATTTCTTTCTGCCTCATTTTTGAATTCTGGATATTGAAAAGATTTCGAAATATAGTATTTGTCATCATGTTTTTTCTTCTGGGCGGTATGAATTATTCCATTCATACAACATTTACCAAAAATCATATTATTAATTTTACTGACTTTGAAATTCCAATTGATATTAGAGCAAAAGTTGTTCGGACTCAATACCGCAATGATCTATCAGCAGAGCTGGTTTTAAATGATGTCCGGATTTGTACGCAGGAATGTTACAATTTAGATGGTAAATTAATCCTCTATATCCAGGAATGTAATGCAACTTTTATGTATGGTGACCAACTGGAGTTCTCTACTATTATCTATCGACCAGACAAGCCAGATAATCCCGGTCAATTTAACTATCGAAGATATTTGTCTGATAAAAATATATATGCTCAAGCCTGGATTGATAAGAGTACTGAAATTAACAAACATAATATAGCCAGATTTTCCTTAGTCAGATTTGCTAATATTGTGAAAGTAAAAATATTAAAAATCATAGATATATCTACCAATGCTACTGCTGCACCGATTGTCAAAGCTCTCATCACTGGCTCTCGAGGGGAAATATCAGATCTGACAGAACTAATTTTTATAGATTCCGGAGTAATTCATATTCTAGCCGTTTCAGGATTGCATGTTGGTTATGTTACTCTGGTATTTTTATTAATATTTGGATTCCTACGTTTCCCGGCAAAAACAAAATATTTTTTGACAATATGCGCTCTTTGGTTCTATGCTGCCATGGTACAATTCAAGCCTTCTGTAGTGCGGGCTGTCACAATGGCTTCCTGTATTTTAATGGGTAAGATATTGGAAAGACCGCTAAATGTATATAATGCTCTTGGTTTTGCTGCACTGATTCAGACCTTAATATTACCCAAACAGTTGTTTCATGTTGGGTTTCAGTTATCGTTTGTTGCTGTATTTTCAATCATTTATATCTATAATAGACTCCAACATCTTTTACCAGAAAAATTTAAACCGTACAAAATTACAAGAAAATTAATTAGATACTTTTACCAATTATTTCTGGTTTCCCTTTCGGCTCAAATTGGTACTCTTCCTCTTACTATCTATTATTTCAATCGAGTTCCTGTCATTTCAGTTATTGCAAATCTTTTTGCTATTCCTATAGTTGGCATTATTGGGGCTCTAGGGTTTGCGCAAATCATTCTGGGATCGATCTGGTTAGGTTTTAGTATGGCCTATGGTGAAATCTTAAATATATTGGTATATATTCTAAAAACAATCATATCTTACTCAGCAAATTTATCATTTGCCTATTTTCCAATTAGACAATTTAGTGTAATTACAATAATATTAATATATGGTTTAACCTTCTTATTATTAAATTTTGACAAGCGGCGATTTAGAGTAAATTTTTTGATCCTTGTTTTAATGTTGATGAATTTTAATGTATGGCAAAAAGTAATTAATAAACCATCTATGAAGGTCGTATTCTTTGATGTCGGACAGGGAGATGCTGCTTATGTTGAATTTCCAAACGGAAAAAATATGCTAATTGATTGTGGCATGCGGGGATTTTATAGAAATTACGCGCGTGATATAATCACTCCATATTTGGAGAAAGAAGGTATAAAAAAAATTGATGTTTTAGGAATCTCGCATCCTCATAATGATCATATAGGAGGAGCTCCGTATATTTTAGAAAATTTTTCCGTCAGATGCATATGGGAGACTGGTATTACTGCTGAGTCAAAGGTATTTAGAGAAATGCATTATATTGCCGATTCACTAAATGTTCCAATTGTTAATCCTTATGCCGGGGATGTTTTTACCTTTGGAGATAATACTTATTTGCAGATTCTGCATCCCTCACAAAAATATATAAAGCAGAGCAGGCCCAATTTTAATAATGCTTCTACAACTTTTAAACTTACATATAAAAAAGTTGACCTGCTTTTTACCGGAGATATTGAAAAAGAGGCTGAAGAATATCTAATTTTATATAATAATTATCTTGATTCAGAGATTATAAAGGTTCCTCATCATGGAAGTTCTACATCTTCAACATATTCTTTTATTCATTACTCCTCTCCTCAATATGGAGTTATATCTGTTGGTGAAAAAAACAAATTTGGCCACCCTTCAAAGAATACAATTAATAAATACAAAAAAGTCGGTTGTTGCATTCACCGTACGGATCAAATGGGAGCTTTATTGATTGAGACAGATGGGAATAAAATTGATGTTGTAGATTATCGATATTAGAATATCACGGTTTTACCCAAATAGTTTTAAATAATCAAGATAATAAAGAATCTTCATAGATATAGAATCCAATTGGTCAGCATTAAAAGTATTCCTGAGATTTCTATACATAGAAACGTTTACATTATCTCTTTCTGAATAGACCTGTTTTTGCCATACTAGACTTAATTCACTTCCTGGAGCAAATCTCCATAGAAAATTCATTCTCAAGTTGATCGAATTATAATTAATATCTCGATTTTCGTAATAATCACTAATGGAAAACAGGTAACCATTATTTTGTAATTTATAGAATTTGAAATAATCTACGGTTGACCAGTAGTGCCGGAAACGAAAATCAAGTGACGAGGTATTGTTGAAAATATATCCAAAATTCATTGTATTCGTAACGGTTCTAATGTCTCTTTTTCCAAAGATAATGCGATGGTCTTCCTCATCAGCCCAACCTCTTTCATTTGCTCTTTTTCTATATCTGATATCATAATTCATTCTCATCTTTGAGTTAATTCTCAGATTGGGTTGAAAACTGAGAAAATAGTGATATTTATCACTGAAGTCGGAGAATGCTTTTCCCGATCCTGCTCTGAATTCCAGAAACAGTTTTCTACGATCATCCTGAAAAAATCCGGTAAAGATATCGATATATCTAGGTGTAATAAAAAACATTCCATCCTGTCTGGGTTCGTAATAATCGAAACCCTTAACCGGTTTTACTGTTGTTCTGAAAAAGAGACTATTATGATTCTTAAACGTGCGAAAACTATGATAACCTATTCTAAAATCGGTGAATTCATAAGGACTAAAAAGAGTTCCATACTCAATGTCTAAAGTATGATAGATATCCAGATAAGGCCCAATGGGATCATACTGATTGTATTCCAAACGAAGTTCATGTTCAATTTCATTATTCCTGCGTAAAAATCCAAGGTCGTTTGGATTGTAGCTATCATTAACTAACGTGATTCGATAATTATACTGATAGCTACCTTTAGTTTTACCTGAATTTAATTTCAGTCGCCAGCCACTACTAGTTGAATCGGGATAAAACTGTTGACTTAGAGCTGCATAACCACCAATATTATAACCTGCTCCATTTTCTAGAATAAGAGAAGAAGAAGTCACATTGGAAATATAGTTACTATTATATTTATTGGCGTTTGTAATATTTAAAAATGAATTTCTGCGAAGGCTTTTGTCAAATACCAGTACATTGTAATTTGTTAAGGGCTGAGTTGTATGTGTAGTAATCTCATCGGTTTGTAGATTTTTAGTTTTGGCAGTAGTTTTATCTGTAATTGCATTCAATACACCGATTCCCAGACCATTATCAGTTCTTCCGTTGAGTTTCACTGCATTTATTAATTGAGTTTTATCAGGATTGCTTAATATAGTATCTTGTTCTCCGATTGTATTTTCAATATCGCTGTATTTTTCAGGCTCTCCTCCTATACGGCGGGAATAGAAAATATCCCCTTTGTTAAATAATTGAGTGGCTTCAGTGAAAAAAGGTCGGCGTTCTCTATGATGTCTTTCAAAAGGGGAGAGATTCAAGACATCATTATCTGCCTGTACCTGGCCGAAATCGGGGATAAGAGTCATATTAAGAGTAAAACTTTCATTAATCCCGTATTTAAGGTCCAGGCCCCCGGTATAGGAATATCCTGTATTTTGGCCTTCTTTTTGGAAGTAACTCGATAAATAGGGTGTAAATGAAAGTCTTAAGGGAGGCTTTATTTCCTTTATATTTTTTATAGTACCCTGTTCTTCTTTCCACCATCTTTGAGTATCGCGATTAATATAACTCCATACCGATTGTTCACCATATCTTTTGATAGTTCTGAAGACATTGAACCCCCATTTCTGTATATTTTTGGATGGAAATCTAATCGAAGAATAGGGTATGACAATTTCTGCTGACCAGCCGTGTTTATTAATATCTACTTTACTGGACCAAACTGCATCCCATTCATCATCTCTTTCTTCTCCTGTGATTTTTGTATCGGACTGTACACCGGCAGCAGTAACAGTGAAATAGTAGGAGTTAATACCATCATTAAATGGATTTAAAAAAATTGAAAGTTCATCTGTATTAATGTTATGATTTTCATCTCTTCTGGAGAGTTCATTAAAAATACTATCAGGAGAAGCATCACATAATTGAGCTCCAATATATATAGCTTCATCATCGTAGCCAATTTTAACTAAACTTGGCTGCGATGGGGATTTGCCATTGTAGGGAGTAAATTGGATAAAATCTTTTAATGCCGGCAGATCTTTCCAGAATTCATCTTCAAGTTTACCATCAAGTATAGGTTTGTTTGCTAATCTCCGTATTTTTATCTCTTTCTTTGCCAGGCTGGCATTTAGCATAATTGTGAAACCAATTATGAAAATAAATATTTTTCTCATCTAATTCCTGCTTTTAAACCCCAATCATCGGGGGGAATTTATTTATTTGTTTTGAGTATATGAAAACAATTTTTCAATAATATTTGAAATATTGTTCATTGTAAAATATAAGCACATGTTTTTTTGATGGTTTGTGTTGCTAAAGGTTACATATATTTTAAGTGTAAAATCGGAAGCCTGTAATAAAATTTTGCCAGTACAATAATATTTATTATATATGCGCGAGACTTGTTATATATTTTTAGAAAAAATTAATCAGGAATTTGTATGTATCTTTAGCAGGGAAAAGCAAGTAAAATTTCCAAACACTAATTTTAGTACACCTACTTCGTAATTTTCTAAAATATGTTTACTCTAAAACAATCCTATAATTGCAATAAATTATCTGATTTATAAATAACAATCAGATTCTAAAAAATAGACTGGAATCTTAAATTTTTGGAATACGTAGGTGGTCGAGTTGCGAAGTAAACAAGTAGTGAAGTGGGTTTGTGTTCTGAGTGTTAAATATCTATTATGTCCTGTGCTTTTGTATAATCAATAACATCCAAATTTTAATCTATTGACTCATGCTAATAGATCGAAAACAAGGAATATTCTATTTCGACTTTTCTACTCGCCCACTTACCAACTCGACTACTTTACCACTATAACACATTGCCATTCGACCAATTCCACTTTACGGTTTCTCGTTTCCATAGATTTCAAGGTTCAAATCTGGTCTCTTTTTATTTTCTACAGGATCAGCGGCTCTGAATTTATTACCTATACAGATATCTTTTTATTTTTTTGGTTGGTGATTTTTCAAATTCTTCCGGATAGAGCTCGAATTCATTCAGCCGGGAATATTGAGGTAAATTGCTATTTAATTTACGGCGATTTTCTTCCATGATCTTTCTTACTTCTTGCTCCTGGATTCCTTCTGAATCCATAGCTTCATAATCAGGATAGATGAGAGCGATTAATTTATTTTCACGTTTGAGTACCAGTGATTCCTGGACATAAGGCAGATTATTGACTCGTGATTCAATCTCTTCCGGGAAAATATTCTGGCCAGAAGGTCCCAGAATCATATTCTTACTTCTGCCTCGAATGTAGATAAAATCATCTTTATCCATGGTTCCCAGATCACCGGTGTGAAACCATCCATTTTCAAAATTCTTACTGGTAGCTTGTTCATTTTTATAATAACCCTGAAAGAGATTCTCTCCTTTGACTAATATTTCACCCACCTCATTCTGGGGATCACTTGAATCGATCTTTACATCTAAAGTAAAGACCGGTTGGCCTACAGCATTTTTTCTGTGTTCCTCCCAGCCTGCATAGCTGATGAGCGGCGCACACTCTGTCATACCATATCCGATTGTAAAAGGGAATTCGATTTTTTTAAGAAAATTTTCAACTTCGTTATTTAGTGGGGCGCCACCAATGACCAGTTCCATGAATTCTCCACCAAAAGCTTCTACAAGGC
>JAIPHI010000003.1 GCA_021735285.1 Fidelibacterota bacterium
AAATATATCCTTTAAATATAGTTAAAATCCAAAATAGACATCCTTATATCCTACCTGTCAATGTTGTCAAGAAAAGAAGTCAAAAGTAAAAAGTGCACAGACAGTTTATGCCAAAACAGAGATTTGAAGGAAAGTAACTGACTTTATTACACTATCAAGCAAATTTAACACATATCAGGCACACTGGCAGAAATCTTGTAGAAATAATATATGTCAAAAAGGAGGTGTTTGAAAATGAATAATAATAGAAAATCAAAAGAACATACAAGAAGAGAAAAAGAAATGGGGCTCCAGATATATATATTCGAACAGATACTTGATAAAAAGGTGAAATTTACAGACGCTAAAAATAATGAATTATTGTTACAGTTCATAAAAATCAATGGCGACCGTATAAGGAAGTGGCTTGATTCCCTTTCTGATCATGAATTGAATATGAAATTCAAACAATTGCCTCATGAAATAAAAGCCTGCATTGATAGAAAAGACTTTACAAGTATGAACATATACGGAGCCGCCTAGATTAAAATCAATCTCACAAAGATAAGTTAAATTTTAACCCGAGGATCTAATATTTTCTCGGGTTATTTTTTTCAATATTTTTTACAGAAATATTATCCGGAGAAATATCATTTATATTTTATTTTGAGAACTACTAAATTAAAGGTTAAGATAAAGAGCTATAAAATGTGATTGGATTATAATTTATTACTATGCCTAACATCAAACAAAATTATTCCTTAAAGTCTCATAACACCTTTAATATCGCTGCAAAAACAAAATATTTTGTTGAATGCAATTCTATAGAAGAACTACAACAAGCAGTTAAACAATCTGAAACAGGCTTTGGCCCCAGATTAATAGTTGGATCTGGAAGTAACATCCTTTTTAAAGACGACTATAACGGCCTGATTATTCATCCCAATATTAAAGGCAAAAAGCTTCTTAAAGAAACGCATTCTTCTATCCAAATCAAAGTTTCCTGTGGTGAAAATTGGGATGACTTTGTTGAGTATTGTGTTGAGAATAGCTATGGCGGACTTGAGAATCTTTCCTGGATACCGGGCAAAGTTGGGGCGGTCCCTATTCAAAACATAGGGGCTTACGGTGTGGAAGCTAAAGATTGTATTATAGAAGTAGAAGCTCTAAATATTACAAGTGGCGAAATTAAGACCTTTACAAAAGATGAGTGTGAATTTGGCTATCGAAATAGCATCTTCAAAAATGAATACAGAAGTAAGTATATAATCCTCGCCGTTACTTTCGAATTATCAAAGAATCCATCTCTAACTACAAACTATGGAGCTATTCAAAAACATTTAAATAATTATCCAAAAAAGAATATAAAGACAGTCAGAAAAATCATAATTAATATTCGCAAAGAAAAACTCCCCGACCCTAATGAAATCGGTAATGCCGGAAGTTTTTTTAAAAATCCAATAGTAAACAGAGTGAAATTTGAGAACATCTACGATAATTTTCCTGCTATGCCCTATTATGAATTATCTCAAGATACTGTGAAAATACCGGCTGGCTGGATGATAGAAAAATGTGGCTGGAAAGGTAAGAGAATCGGTAATGCAGGAGTATATAATAAACAGGCCCTGATCTTAGTTAATTATGGTAATGCCACTGGCCAGGAAATATATGATCTTTCACAGCAAATCAAAGCTGATGTTAAAAAACAGTTTGGAATTACTTTAGAAGAAGAAGTAAATATTATTTAAAGCGATTTGCAAAAGTTTTGTCTGATGTAGCATAACTATCCTTAGTTGTGGATTTTCCTGAAGCCTTCAATAGGCTGAAGGAAAAAATAGATATAAATAGTATTGATGACAAATAATATCAGACAACGTATATAAAAATCGCTATAACCGGCTTTAAAAAATCAAAAAAGGGGAGCAAGCTTTAATCACCACCCCCCTTTCCCTCAAAATCATCACTTTGATAATCATTAACAAATATTAAAGAGATATTCCAAAGGTCAAAAATGAGGTTCTTTGATCTGGATTTATTATATAAGCAGCCGAATATTTATTTTTTGATACACTAAGGCCGATATTTACTACTGCCAAATCACCATCACTACTATAAAATCCATCTCCGACACCAGCAAATACTGAAGCACTGACATCATCTTTTTCATAAAAGCCATAGCCCAGTTCAGCATATTTTGAGTTATCCGGATCATTGCCAGCTACATTTGCAGCAGCCAAAATACTGAATCCTGCAACTTCAAGCCCTGCACTCAACTCGATAGTATGACCACCATTTTCTCCAAATTCATCAATCTGATCATCACCAGTATAGTCGGGGAAAAAATAATCAGTAATAGTGAAACTCATAAATTCATAAGTATAGGTCATGTAGATGTCATTCTCATTTCCAGCTGGAGCACCGTTCACAGACCAGGATCCCCAGGCCCCTATCTCAAGTGGTCCCTCTGAATAGGCTAAATAGGGCTGGATAGCAGCAGAGTTGCCAAAATCCGTTCCTCGCCATACATAACGGTTGTAGATATCTGTTCCAAGACTAAATTCACCTGCAAAAATAAATGTAGATAAAATTAATATAAAATTTATTATCACTACTTTTTTAAAAAAGTTCAACATTTTACTCTCCTTGCTAATGATTATAGATAATTAATTATTATTGAGTGGTAAAGATCTGAAATCCGCTATAACCTTCCATTCCATGTTCGCCAATATCAAGACCTTGCAATTCTTCTTCACGGGTTACTCTCAGACCTATTGTAGATTTTATACCATAAAAAAGGATCAAACCTAAACCAAAAGCCCAGAAAAAAGCTGTAACGACACCTAAAGCCTGGACACCGAGCAGCTGTAAACCGCCGCCATAGAATAGGCCACCATCAACAGCAAAGAGACCTACAGCAAGCGTTCCAAAAGCACCGCATACACCATGGACACTAACAGCTCCGACTGGATCATCGACTTTGAAGACATGGTCTATGAAATGCACACTGAGAACTACCAAAACACCAGCCATTAACCCTATTATAATAGAGCCAATTGGAGACACTGAGGCACACCCGGCAGTAATAGCTACTAATCCTGCTAAAGCGCCATTCAAAGCCATTGAACCATCGGGCTTTGCATACATTTTCCAGGCTGTAAGCATAGCTGTAATTGCCCCAGCTGCAGCAGCCAAATTGGTCGTAACAGCAATCCTTCCGATATTTCCATCGCCAAAAGTTGTACTGCCGGGATTGAAACCAAACCAACCAAACCAGAGTATAAATACACCCAGAGCAGCAATTGTTATATTATGGCCGGGTATAGCCTTTGCTTACCCATCAGGTCCATATTTTCCGATTCTAGGACCTAAGACAATAGCACCGGCAAGAGCAAGCCAGCCACCAATCGAGTGCACAACTGTAGAGCCCGCAAAATCATTGAATCCTAAATTTTCTAACCAACCACTACCATCCAATAGTGAGCCCCAGGCCCAGGAACCAAATATCGGATAGATCAAAGCACAGATGAAGACACTATAGGCCAGATAACCTGTGAATTTGGTACGCTCAGCCATAGAACCGGAAACGATCGTAGCAGCTGTACCGGCGAAGACTGTCTGGAAAATTAAAAATGTCCAATCCCAATCTGCTCCCATGACATCAGAACCAAGCATTAGAAAGCGGGAAGTTCCGAACAAACCATTAGTCTCTCCAAACATTAATCCAAATCCCAGGATAAAGAAGGAAAGGGTTCCAATTGAAAAATCCATCAGGTTCTTCATCACAATGTTGACAGTATTTTTGGCTCTTGTAAAGCCACTTTCCACCATTGCAAAACCGGCCTGCATAAAAAAGACTAAAAAGGCTGCAATAGCAGTCCAAACTATATTAATGTTGTGTTGCAATGTCTCCGCAAGTTTTGATACTTCCTGTTCGCCACTCCCCCCATAGATCGAAGTAATCGTCAATAGAAATAGAGTTATAATCAGTTTATACTTGTGTTTTATTATTAATTTCTTCATTTTTTTCCTCATTTTATTTGTATTGAATTTATAATTAGCCAATTGCTTTGTGGCCTTTTTCTCCTGTACGAATCCGAATACATTCTTCCAAATCCTGGATAAATATTTTGCCATCACCGATTTCGCCCGTGCGGGCTCCCGCAATGATACCCTCCACAGTTTTTTCTACAAAGTTTTCATTCACGGCGATTTCAAGGCGGATTTTTTTAAGAAGATTCACTTCCATCTCATTACCACGATAGGTTTCGTGATAACCCTTTTGTTGTCCGCAGCCAAGTGCGTTTGTTACGGAAATTTTGAAAATTTCCCTATCATACAATTCTTGTTTTACATCATTCAGTTTCTCAGGCTGAATGTAAGCTGTGATAATTTTCATTTTTGACCTCATTAGTTTTGTTTAAATAATTCTGGATCCAGATAATACGTTTTTAATTAAATCAACTTATGTGCCAGCAATATAAACCACATCATAAGTCGATAATTAATAAAACCATATATAGGGTAATTAAATTATATTTGATCAACAATATTGTAGTGCGTATTTATTATCTTACATAATTGAAGCAAAAATAATTATCACAATATTAAATATATTGCCATGTTGCACTCTGGCATCCACGAAAGCCAAATATATAAACCAGAGCTTTTGAATTAAAGAAGCCTTCTCTGCCCCCCCCAGAAAAGCAGAGGCACTACAACGACCCGGCCACATTTACTACAAATTTGTTGGAAGGGAATATTACAATTCAATATTGTAGGGTTTTGGTTAGAATATAATATAGGGTCTTCAAAATATTTGGTGCGTTAATATAAAGCATGAAACGGAATTAGATGTAGATCAATTTTAGCCTGAATTATGTTTAAGCATATCTGATATATTGAACGGTTACTTACATTCCACTATGAATTGGGGGAATATTCTTGGATTCTAAGAAAGTATGACAATGAGATTAGCACCATGCCTCGCAAGAGATGCCTTTGGCGCTTCAGCATGGTGAAAGGAGGAAAACCCCAACAAATAAAGAGCCTGCGTCAGCAGGCTCTTTGAAACCCTTTTTATTTTTAATTTCCAGGTTCAACAAGTTGCTGGGGAATTGGGCATTGATTATTAGAAGATGGGTTAATAGAAAAAGAGAATTTTGAATATCGAATTATGAATTTGCAATTTGCAATTTTGTCATCCTGAAATAGGCTGACACTTTCCAAAGAAGGAAAACTATGCTAACTATTGCCCGTAGAATATCAGTCACGAACCATTATATTTGAGAGCAATGTTGTCTTCTGATTGTAAAAATTTATTATATCCGCACTAGACTTTTTGAAGATCCATAATATATTTAGGAGAGTTATTTAAAAATATTATAGTGATTCTGAAAATATTTGTCTTTAATGATAAAAATAGGCTATAAAAAAATTCCCTATTACCTTTCAAAAGTAATAGGGAATATATTAAAATTATGTTATATAGATATCAATTTTATCTTTCCACTTTAAATCGCTGGAAAGGTGGAATTGATTTCCAGTTATCAAGTACTAATTGTATTCATCACCCTTTTACCAATATTCCGGGCATCTTCAATTGCACGGGCATCTTCAAATACTTTTTGTTTACCCGCGACTCCCTGATGACCAACATCACCACCTTTGACACCATTACCAACAATCGTCATACCTTGCACAAGCAACATATCATGAAGAGCGCGAAGGGTTGTTTCCTGCCCGCCATAGGTAGAAGCTCCCACTGAAATTGCCGCTCCGACTTTACCTACTAGAGCATGTTCAGTCCGCACAGCCCGGGACATATCCCAGATAGCTTTTAACTGCGCACTGACTGTTCCAAAATAGACCGGACTGGCTAAAATAATACCGTCACCGGAAGAGAATTTATCAAAGACTTTTTCCAATTTTTTCCCTGTGTAGCAGCTTGTATTACAAGGACTGGAACAATGCACACAAAAAGGTACATCCTGGTCATCCAGAACTTGCATGGCATCAAAAATCTCAATTTCAGCACCTTCTTTTTCACATGCATCCAAAGCCTTCTCGAGAAGAAAACGAGTATTGCTCTTTTTTCTCGGACTTCCATTAATTCCAAATATTTTCATTATATTCTCCATATAAATTTTCATTAACAATCGGCTAATAAGATAATATTTTAAAACTTTGTTACCAAATAATTATTTATTGAATTTTCCATTATTTATAATCATATTTTATCTGGAATTAATAACCAAAGAGAGGAGATTGAGTATGAGTCAGAGTAAAAGGCTTATTTTTTTTATAAGTATATTAGCTGGAATCTTTATCTTTATCACAGGCTGTACAAAAGAAAAAATAATTAAGGAGAAAGCATCAGTGGATTATGTAAAAAGTGAATTGGACAAACTGGTTCCGGTCGAAGTTGAATACGACCTCTCGCAATTATCAGATAAAGAACAAAAAGTCATTGCAAAACTAGTCCAGGCAGGCAAACTAATCGACGAACTTTTTCTCCTTCAAGTTGATCCGGATAATTTAAAGATAAGAGAAGAACTGCAAGAGTCTGAAGAACAAAACGGCAAACATTATTTAAAAATGTTTAATATCATGTTCGGTTCCTGGAACCGTCTGGATGAGAACCATCCATTTTTGAATAATGAACCCAAACCCAAAGGAGCCGGTTACTATCCGGAAGACCTTACTAAAAAGGAATTCCAGCAATTTGTCAAAAATAATCCTGACAAAGAGGAAATACTTACCAGCCATTTCACACTTGTCAGAAGGCAAGGAGATGAATTGCAGGCCATTCCCTATCATGAAGCATACAGAGATAGAGTTAAAAAAATAAGTAAATTGCTAAAAGAAGCGGCCCAGATCACGGAAGACCCAACTCTTAAGACTTATTTAAAGCTGCGAGCAAAAGGTTTCCTCACGGACGATTATTATGATAGTGATATGGCCTGGATGGATCTGAATGGAAATCTGGAAGTGGTTATCGGCCCTTATGAAGTTTACGAGGACCAACTCTTTTCATATAAAGCTGCTTATGAAGCCTTTATCTGCGCAGTTGATCAGAAAGCCAGTCAACAGTTAGCCGAGGTTGGTAATTATTTGAACTCAATGGAAGACAATCTACCAATTCCTGATGAACATAAAAATTTCGGTCGTGGTTCGGAATCTCCTATCAAAGTTGTCCAGGAAATTTTCTCAGCCGGTGATACCAAGGCCGGAGTCCAGACCATTGCCTTTAATCTTCCTAATGATGAAAGAGTTAGAGAAGCCAAAGGCTCTAAAAAGGTCATGTTGAAAAACGTTATCAGAGCAAAATTCGACAAAATATTAAAACCTATCGCAGCCAAAGTAGTAGGAGATAAAGAACTCGACCAGGTTACTTTTGATTCCTATTTTAATCATATTCTAATGCATGAGGTTAATCATGGTCTGGGGCCGGGGCAAATTACATTGGAAGACGGAACCGAAACAACAGTGAGCGACGAATTAAAGGAATTGTATCCTACTGTTGAGGAGTGTAAAGCCGATATTTTGGGTATGTATAATTTATTATATTTAATGGACCAGGGAGTTTTTGAGAAAAATGTATTTTCAGCCTATGCAACTTATTTAGGCGGTATGTTTCGTTCTATAAGATTTGGTATTGGTGAAGCCCACGGCGGCGGTATTGCGATCCAGTTTAATTATCTTGTGGATAAAGGCGCTATTTATCAAGGCGACGATGGAAAATTGCATGTAAATTCTGATAAAATGGAAGATGTTATTAAAGACCTTTCACACAAAGTGCTCATGATTCAGGCCAAAGGCGATTATCAAGCAGCTAAACAACTAGTTGATAAATATGTCAAAATAACACCTCTTATAGAAGAATATATTAACAAACTTAGGGAGCTGCCTGTTGATATTGATCCTGAATTCCCGGCTGCTAAAGAAGCCTTAAGTGTGAAATAATTGTTGTTAAATATAGGATCAGCGGTGTTGAATTGTAACATTATCAGCACCGCTTTTTTATTACAAATATACAAGATCAACTTTTTATGAGTCCAGCATATAAGGATTTAAAAAATTTAGACTTGCACCGTTTTTTTTTATTAAAACAAATACTAATCCATTACTTTTTTTAGCATGCGCTGAATCCCAAAGCGTCCTCTCCCGAATTCAGAGCATAATTTTTTTATAATATCCTTTTTATATTCATACTCATCTTGAAGATCAATATACCGTTTTTTTAATTGTTTTTTCTCAGAATTCGTCCAGGGTTGATTCTGATTTTTGGGTTTTGAGCTGTCCGGAGTACGCAATTTGTTGATCAAAGAACCTTTCTTTACATTTTTAATTCTTTCTACTCCCGATGAAAAAATAGATTCGGCAATTTCAAAACCAACAAACTTACGTTTTAAACCGACTGCTACTTCCGCAGTAGAAAAGCCCCCCATGAAAAGATCACATACCAAATCGCCTTGCTTACTACTATATTGCATTATTTTTATTAACAAGTCTTTAGGCAACTCATTTTTATTTTTTTTACGGCCGGGTTTATATTCTCGATTAATAATCCAGACATCTTCCCGGTCTTGATAGTTGAGGGAACCACCTTTTTTATCTCTTTCATTATGACCATACCTGGAGTAGAGGTTAAACGTCCGTTCCCCTCCCGGTTTCTGATAAAATAAAATATGGTAGTGCGACGATATATATTTCTTTTTTGTATAAACACCAAAATTATATTTCCAGATTATATGATTGACCTCCTCAAGCTCTGAATCTCGAAGAGCATCTAAAATGTGATACAAATTTGTATAACCTGAGACTATATAAATTGAGCCCCCTGGTTTGAGAATTCTCTCGGCCTGTTGAATCCATTTGTGACTAAAATCAGCATATTGATCTGCCGGTATTTCAACATATCCATCTACAATAAAATCTTCATCCCTATTATAATGCCGGTGCAATTTATCACCATCAATGCCGTAAGGGGGATCAGTAATAATTAAATCAACACTATCCGCTTTAATATTTTTTTGAGCACCAGTAATACAGTCTTGATTATAATATCGATTTCCTTTGATAACTACTTCTTCCAAGACAACCTCTCTTCTTTATATATTAAGCTTGATTCCAGTTGTATAATTGATCATTCCTTTATGAGGGAAAACATAGGAAAATACATCTTGATCTTCCATAATTTTTTCGAGATTAAAATTATTTATTGCACTAATTTTTGAAGTTTTCCGAGTTCCTAAAATTTTTTGCCCCAGCCTATGAACTTGAGGCGGTTCCCAACCAGTAATAGATTGAATAAGAGCCAATCTGCGTTCTATATCTTGGGGATTAGCCGGGTTAAATTGAAATTGATAGCCTGTCAGTTTTAAACGCTTTGATGTAACCTGTCCTTTTCCCTGAGGGATGTTATGTTTTTGCAGATGATTGAAATAATCTCTCATATTTTCTTCGAATTCCAGGGTATTTAAATTCTTTTGTGATTTTTTTAAACTTAACAGCGGAATACAATTATCAATCCAGTACTTTACATTTTCAGGGAATCTGTGGGCTTGACCATTAATCCAGCTTGAATCCGCTGAGAATATCATTTCCCTGGCAAATTTCCTATCCGGAATTTCAACATCGAATAAATACATTAAAAAATGAATTGTGCCTAAAGGATATTTTCTCTGAAAGTCATTGCATGTAATATTTGCAATATAATTTAAATTACAATGGTTATTTGGTAGATGTTGAGAAGACCTATTTAATATTAGATGATGACCTAAAGATTTAATTTGGAATGAATTGACATCCAGATCAAGCCAAATAGCTTTATCCAGGTCAGACCAATATTGTAAGCATGTGAAAATTTCAGAATATTTATGATAAACTCCAATCACCTGCCAGTCTCGATCTGAAACATAATTCCACAAGGCAGCACTTAACAAAGAATCCAGGTCATCACCAATGACTAGATATGGCGGTCCATACCTGTTTTCAGGATTCAGCCAGGGATACTTTGAAAATATTTGATAATGTTTAAAATTTTTATCCATCTATTTATTTCATCGATATATAATAAGCCCAAAATAAAGCGGAGAGGGAGGGATTTGAACCCCCGTCCCGGATAAACCGGGAAGCGATTTTCGAGACCGCCGCAATAAGCCACTCTGCCACCTCTCCATTTCTTCACAAATTTATAAAATTCTACTCATATTACATAATCTGTTTATGCTGGAAAAATCAATTTTATTTAATGCACCCTGACTTATTATTTGTCTTCAACAAAGTGAATTTTTAATAAGAAATATCATTTAAAAACTTTGAATTCCAAACCTAGTTATTATATTTGGCCTCATTCCGAATATGGTGTTGACAACTTGTTTATAAGTTGCATAGATTTTGATAACTACTTTTTATAGAGGAGCGACTAAAATAGCCTTGAAACCTTTCAAAAAAATCATTTAAAGCACTATAAAACATATACTTATACTATTTATCAAGATTCCCTGATCTATACAAATTTTTAATTTTTAAGAGGAGAACAGTTTCTAACATGTTTTCATTTAATTGTTAATAATTACAAGTTATTTAGTTATATATTGCTTTATTGGAAGCTACAAATTATTAACTAATACCAATATAGATAGACAATAAAAATTTGATAAGCAAGTTTAAGATATTTTTTCAAAAACTCCTTTTTCCACATTTTTACGTACTGTTTCAGGATCAAACCTACGTCCATTCATGACGATATAGGTCCCCGGCTTACTAGAGACCAAGGCTCCTACAGCGCTGCCAATATTAAAAATTGCATCACTGTCCCTGAAGCGAGCAGGCTGCATGGAACCTGTCAGGACAATTGTTTTAGCTTTAATTGTATTCAGCTTTTTGGCAGTTTGGACCATAGTATCAGTACCGTGCGTAATTAAGACTTTATCCTGTTCACAATTTTTTATTCTATCAAAAACTTTCTGTCTGTCTTTACTATTCATATCCAGGCTATCTTTACGTATTATCTGTTCAATTTCATAATCAAAAGCCACCCCAGCTATTTCTAGTATTTTTTTCACCTGAGGTTTCCCTACCTGGTAAGTACTTTTCTGGTCAAAATAGACCTTATCAATTGTCCCTCCCACCGTAAATATTTTGATTTTCACATAGCACCTCATTTTTTTACATTTTTTGCTGGCTTCTAATTTACATTTATCTCATCATAATCGAAATATTTATTGAATAACCGGTTCCATTATACAAATAACCTAACTAATTATAGCGATTTGCAAAAGTTTTGTCCGATGTAGCATAACTATCCTTAGTTATGAGTTTTCCTGAAGCCTTCAATAGGCTGAAGGGAAAAATAGATTTAACTAGTATTTTTAATAAATTATATCTAGCAATTTACAAGACAATTTATTTGAAAATAGCTATAAAACCATTTTACAAGAAATTAATCATTGGTTTATTTATAATTAATATTTCATATTTTAATGCTTGGTGTTTTCATATTTATAATTTATCTTATGTGAGTTTGAAAGTTGGGGTTTATCAATAAAACTTTAAGGTAGAAAAAGATGATTAGAGATTTCGAAGAAACTTATTACTACGGCTCGATTAAAGATTTTTTAGTTAATTATATTGAGGCTAACCAGGTCTTTAAGGATTTATCTGATAAAAATCCGCTGGAATCTAAAACAGACGAGATCATTAAAGAATTGGATGCCGCTGATGAGCTTGATGCCGTTAAAAAGATTCTGGGCAAATTAGACGATCAATATCTAGTCAGCAGAGATTCATCAGATAAAATCCAAATAATAAAATTAGAATCCCTGGATATCAAGCCTTTAGAGTATTATATGGATCCGGAAAATTTCAAAAGATTACGAAATGAATTAGGGTACACTCAAAAAGAGTTCGGCTATCAAATGGGTTTTGATAGTATTCGAAGAGGACATACAATTTTAGAAAAAGAAAAAGGCATGGTGAGAATTACTCCTAGAGAAGCCCGTATATTACGTTATCTAGTCAATTTCGGTGAACTTGATTAGACCTTAGATATTAAGTTTTGCCCCTTCTCTAGCAAGAAAGATTTCAAGATTTGAATTAGGGAAATTCATTTTATGGTAATTGATTGCTTTCCTATGAATTTTTTCCAGTTCCTGGTCATTTCTATTGGGATCATGGTGAAATAAAAAGATCCGGTCAACTCCCGCTTCTACCGCTATGTTAATGCCATCCATTGCCGAACTATGCCCCCAATCTTCTTTCTGGATCGCTTCTTCAAAAGTATATTGCGCATCAATGACTAAGACATCCGCATTACGACAAAAATTTTTAAAATTAACAATAAATGTATCAGACAAATTTCTAAACTCCGAATCAGTAGCATAAACAAAAGATTGTTCCTCATAATCAAGTCTGTAAGAGAAGGATCCTCCCGGATGATGGAGGCGAAGATTACTAACTTCTATATCTTCATAGCTAATTGTTGAGGAGTAATCCAGTTTTACAAACTTTTTTTCGCAATGCATATTTTTCATCGAGACCGGGAAAAATTTTGGATCCTGTTGCAATTCCAATCTCTTCTTAAAATCAGGAATGGTTGAATGCAGTATTAATTGATTTTCAGGAAAGAATGCCGGATAGAAAAATGGAAAGCCTGAAATGTGATCCCAGTGCGTATGAGTTAAAAAAATATAAAAAGCGCGATCCTTATATTGATTATTACGATACAAATCCTGTCCCAGATTTCGCATTCCACTGCCCATATCAAAAATAAATATTTTACCATCCACCTGAACTTCTATGCAGGCGGTATTGCCCCCCACAGTACCATAATCTGATTTATTTAAACCTTTTAGAAATTTGTCAACTTCTTTTGGATTGGAAATATTCTGATTTATAGACTGTTTTAATACACTTCTTATTTTGCGTTGTATCTCTGAGGAGGAAATAGGGGTTGGGATCGAACCTCTTACCCCCCAAAACTTAATTTTCATAAAGGCTCTTAAAAATCATTAATATTGTCCTTATAAATATATTTAATAACATTTGGAACAATCGGACAATTATTCGAATTAAATAATTGGAATTCAATATAGCTATTTACATCAAATTTTTCAATAAAAACTTTTAATAATTTCATGAGAAGTGTAATTTATCACATCAAAACAATTAATAAAGTAGAGTATGGAATTTAGCTGGATTAAAAATAAATTTGGGATCGAAAGGAAACCAATAAAAATCGGGTTGGCATTAAGTGGAGGGGCAGCCCTAGGCCTGTCTCACATTGGCTGTCTAAAAGCTTTTGAAGAAGCCGATATCAAACCGGCTGTTATATCAGGAACTAGTGCCGGAGCAATCATTGGCGGTATGTACTGTAGTGGAATGTCAATTGAAGAAATTGAAGAAATAGCACTTTCCATTGACAGAATGAAGACATTTAACCTTTTTACCCCTACGATCAAACGGGGCGCTCTAATCAAAGACGACAATATATTAAATTTTTTTCGAGAACATTTAGGCGATACGAAAATTGAGGATTTAGATATCCCTTTCGTGGCAGTAAGTGTCGATATAGAAAGTGGAGAGACAGTCTATATGAATAAAGGTAGTTTAATAGGAGCAATTAGAGCCAGTATTTCCATTCCAGGGATATTTCCACCTTTTATTTCGAATAATCGTTTACTTGTTGACGGCGGACTTCGATCTAATCTTCCCCTTGAGGTATTAAACTCCTATGATCTGGATCGCATTGTGGGTGTTAATGTTTTAAAAAACTCACAATTAAAAATGAAAAGCTGTTATGATACAATAGACCTCCAGAATCTCCCAACCGAAGAGAATGAGCATAATATCCTCGAGAAAATAAATAAAGTAGTCCGGGGAGATAAAAAAAATCAATTCCAATTCCCACCCTTGATGAAATCACTCTTTAATTCCCTGCAAATTTTACTGGCAGAGTCAAGTCAAAGGGAAATTGAAATAGTACAGCCCGACCTGGTCATCAATATCGATGTTTCTGATTTTCAATTATGGGAATTTTGGGAAGCCCGCAAATTAATCAATATTGGCTATAAAACAACAAAAGAAATCTTGCAAAAGAGTGAAAGTATTAAGATATTATATAGATAGTTGAAATTTTAAAAACATGAGGTAATAATGGATCGTAGAAATTTTATTCGAACCCTTTGTTCCAGCTTATCTTTAACGGCAATGGGTTGGAGCATGGATAAAGATAAAGAATCAGAAGAATCCACCAAATCCACTTATAACTCAAAACTCGTCGCTGTCAGGAATGGCGAACCGGTAGAAATGTTTAAAAAAGGCATCAAAGAATTCGGTGGAATGGAAAATTACGTCAGCAAAGGTCAGACCGTAGTAGTAAAACCAAATATAGCCTGGGCAAGAGATGTAGAAACCGGCGCAGATACCAATCCCGCGCTTGTTGGTGAAATTGTTAGACAATGTTTGGATGCTGGTGCTAGCAAAGTATATGTGTTTGATCATACCTGTAATAACTGGAAAGAGTGCTATAATATGAGTGGCATCAGAGCTACTGCAACAGAAGCCGGGGCTGAAGTTGTATCAGGAGACTCTGAAAAATATTTTAAGCAGGTCAAAATACCAGAGGCAAAAGTTCTCAAGGAGACCAAGGTCCATCAATTATTATTAGAAAGTGATGTTTTAATTAATGTGCCGGTAATCAAACATCATGGTTCTACAAACCTAACCTGCGGCATGAAAAATCTGATGGGAGTTGTGTGGGATCGAGGTTTTTACCATCGGAATGGTTTACACCAATGCATTACTGATTTTTGTCATTTTCGCAAACCTGACTTGAACATTGCCGATGGTTATAGAGTTACTGTCGCCCACGGTCCTCAAAGAGCTCGACCGGAAGATATTAAGCTGAAAAAAATGCAACTAATTTCTGAAGACATTGTAGCACTCGATACTGCAGCAACACAGATCATTGGATATAAACCTGAGGATGTTGCTCATATAAAATACGCGTATAATAATAATTTTGGCGAAATGGACCTCTCCAAGGTCAATGTTAAAAAAATTGTGGTATAATTAATTTTAGAGTGGGCTGCGAATGGATAACCCTTTCTGGAAGTATCTATCATCGAATAAAAATTCGGATGAGAAAGAACTAATTACGATTATTAAACAGGTACCGATTTTCGAAAACCTGCCTAATAAAACATTAAAAGATGTGGCCAAAATTGTATATCGCCGCCAATATGAAGAAGGTGAAATCATCTTTCATAAAGGCGATCCCGGCCTTGGAATGTATATCATAATCAGCGGTAAAGTAGATATTGTAGAGGATAAGGAAGGAGAAATCATCCGCAAATATGCAACTTTGGAGGCTAATGATTTTTTAGGAGAAATGGCTCTCCTTGATGAGAAAGAACGCTCCGCAACTGCCATAGTCAAAGAAGAGTGCGATGCCTTAGGTTTTTTTCGGCCTGACCTTATGGAACTCCTGCGCAAAAAACCTAAAACCGGAAATATTATTCTCTACAATCTTGCTCGAGTGATAGGGGAAAGATTAAGACAAACCAATGCAGAATTAATTCAGCTGGAAAAAAAGATCGAGAATGGATAATAAGGCTTACCAATTATATCAAGATATCCTTGCTCTATTCTGGAGGTTAGTCCTTATAGTACTAGGGATTGTAATCCTTATCTATATTTTCCCTTATGTGAAAAACATCCTGATGATGATCATAATTGCTTTGATTTTTGCAACCATCTTGACACCCGTTGTTAATTTTTTAGAAAGTATGGGCGTGCCTCAAGGGATTGCCATTTTGATCAACATCTTATTCGTTTTGGGTTTAATTGTTCTGGCCATAAGCCGGGCGATTCCAGCTCTAATTTCAACTGTTGAAAATCTTTCTGCTGCCCTGCAATCGGGCTATCTTACTAATTTCGAAGAACATATTAGTAAATTGGTGCCCAAGACAATTGATGCTTCCCAGATTTCTAGTAGAATTATTGCTCAAATAAATAATCTGATAGTCAATATTATATCCGGTCTGGGATCTTTTCTGAAAAGTGTTGGATCTATATTTGCTACTATAGCCATCATCCCTCTTTTCACCTTTTTCCTTCTCAAAGACAAACGCAAAATAGTGCAAGGCTTTATTGATATAGTGCCCAATAAATATTTCGAATTAAGCCTTAATATTATTTATAAAATTGGCAATAAAATAAGTAAATATCTGGTTGGTAAAGTGATCCAGTCAGCTATAGTAGCCTTTTTATCCATTGCCGGTTTATTTATTATTAACCAGTTATTTAATAATCCTGTCCCGCCTTATATTACAATCGGAATTATTGCTGGTTTGGCTAATATGATCCCTTATGTCGGCCCCGTGGTAGGTGCTATTCCGGCCCTTATTATAGCAATGTTAAATGTGCAGACAAATTTATTTACTGTGCTAGTATGGATTTCTATCGTCTTTGTGATTGTCCAAACTTTGGATGCATCAGTTATTGCCCCTCTAGTAGTTTCCAAAAGTGTAAATCTACATCCAATTACCGTAGTTGCAGTTATTATTATAGGTGGAAAAGTAGCTGGAATTTTGGGTATGTTTCTGGGAGTCCCGGCAGCAGGTATTGTAAAAGTGATCATTTCTCAGATCAGCTGGGGCTTAAAAGCCTATCATTTAAAAGAGCTTCAGCCTTCTAAATCTTCCCGACTAAATACCTGAGCGGAAAATATTTTTATTTCACAGGATTCATCTTGCCAGGCATTATTTGGCAGACCGGCTTTACGGCAGGTTTGCTGTAAAAATGTCTTTCTATCCCAGCCATGATCAGTCGCAACCTGCGGTAATAGAAGTCCCTTTTGAAATCCTCTCTGAATTATTAAACCATGTTTACCCACTTCTATTTCTTCAATATCTTCTATCTTTTCAGGCACAGTCAAAACTGAAATTTCTACAGTAATATCATCCAGTTCTTTCTCTTTCACCGGAGAGAAACGGGGATCTTTCATAGCTGCTGAGACTGCCATTTCTCTGACAGCCTCCCAAAGAGGTTTAATCGGCATTACATATCCTATACAGCCTCTTAAATTCCCATTTTTCTCAAGAGTTACAAAGGCTCCCCGCTCCTGTTTTAATATCTCAGGAATACTATCAGGTTCGGGTTTACTTTTATCTTTTACTACTGCTTTCACAGTATTTTCGGCTAATTCTAATAATATTTTCTTTTCACTATTATTAAGTAAGTTTTGTTCTTCACTCATTTTATTATCCTCTTTATTGTGATCATTTTTGCTTTTTCCTGTAACTACCGCTGATAGATAACCTACAACTCGAGATTTACTGGCTCCTCGAACATCGCCGCTATTGGCCTGTTCCAAAATTTGAATATCATTGGCACCAGACTGCTTTGTAGCCAAAAGCATAGTTGTTATAGGAGCGGCTCCACAGGCCTCATAATTTTTATTAGCTATCCCTTTATAAAAATAATTTGCATCAAATTTTTTCAAAGCTTTCGCCAATCTTTCATCTATCTTCTCTGCTTCAGAATAGGAATGGTAATGAGAAAGATCGCTAGAAGCCACAATTAAATATTGACCACCCTGATTCAATTTTGCTAATCTATTCCCCAGTTCTCTGATAACATTATAATCGAGAGTTCCCATTACAATAGGAACAATGGATGCTTCAGGGGCAATTAACTGGATAAAAGGCAATTCCACTTCAATAGCATGCTCACCATGGGCTCCGGTTTCATGCCCCTCCTTTGAGAGCCTTATATTATTACTGTTATTGGCTATTTTTTTTGCTAACTCTTGCTTGACTCTAATTCTACCCAGGGGAGTTTTATAATATTGACCTTCATAGATAGAAGCAAAGGAGAAAGAATGAGTATGAGAGGGCGCTATCACAATAATGGCATCATAATTATAACCTTCTATCTCATTAAAACTTACCGCTGCTATTCGGCCACTATAAACATACCCGGCATGGGGCACAATAATACCCAGAGGCCTGGAATTGGACTTTTTTTCACCAGCCATTTTCAGATATTTTTGGCAAGTTTCTCTCAATTCTCTGGCGTTGCCCGGATAAAATTTACCATCCACTACCGGTTCTCTTGTTTGAGCTAAAATATATATGCTTTGCAAGATTATAAGTAATGCGAAAATTTGTCTGATCTTTTTATTCAACATTTTTCCTTTATATTTAATGCCAAACACCGGCTATTTCTGTTCCACATTCAGGACATTTGCCATCCTTGAGTTGATTCCCTCCTACAAGAAAACCCCGCCTGGTGATCAATTCTTTTCCACATTGCGGACAAAAAGTATTTGCTCCTTTATGATCCGGAACGTTTCCTATATAAACATAATGCAGACCTGCTTCTCGAGCCACTCTATAAGCATTATTCAGAGTTTTTAAAGGAGTCGGTGGCAAATTTTTCATCAAATAAGAAGAATGAAAACGAGTAAAATGAAGAGGGACATCAGGACCAAGATTCTTTAAGATCCAATCACACATCTGTTTAATTTCATCCATATTATCGTTATGAGTTGGAATAACAAGATAGACAATTTCCAGCCAGGTATTGCTTTCATGAATAGTTTTTAGAGTCCTCAAGATAGGATCAAGTCGACCGGAAACAAGGTCTCTGTAGAATTTATCCGAAAAACTTTTTAAATCGATCTTAATTCCATCCAGAACCTGGCATAATTCTTTTAAAGGCTTCTCTTCAATGAATCCAGCAGAGATCATAACATGCTTTAAGTCTGATTCAATTCTTGCGGTATCATACATATACTCGTAGAAAATTGTAGGTTCGCTATAAGTATAAGCAATAATTGGGGAATTGTATTGATTGGCTGTGGAAATTAATTTCTCAGAAGAAATATATTTTGTCGAAATATCCTCCGGCCTGGTTTGTGATATTGAATGATTTTGGCAAAATTTGCAGCGGAGATTACAGCCGGGAGTTGCTATAGAGATAGCTTTCTCTCCAGGTAAAAAATGGTAAAGAGGCTTCTTCTCAATAGGATCATTATTAAGAGAACAAAGCCGTCCATATACCAGGGTTTTCAGTTGTCCGTTTTGATTGATGCGGACCCTACAATCACCTCTCACACCTTCCCTTAATAAACACTTATTGGGACACAACAAACATTCTACAATATTATTATTGAGTTTATTATAATATTTGGCTTCTCTAATATAAGGCTTATCAGAATTAAATACTGAAGCTCCCAACGTACAGGAAGCCAGAGTCGAACAACCAATTAATTTTAAAAAATTTCTACGGGATAATGGCATATAAATTACCCCCTTTTATAATTCACTAGCTTTAAAAAAATAACCTTTAATACGTTCTAAAGCAAGGTGAAATATTCCATAATTGGTTTATTTATATATAAGTCCCCCTCCATTCATGTATTTCAATTTTTTACATTATAGAGAATGCAATAAAACGGACTTTATTAACGAATAGTTACTCAAAACTTAAAAAAGGGCCATGGATCACAGAATGATAATTAATTATTTTGAAATGTGCTTAAATAGATATAGTTTATTGTATTATTTAAATTTTAAACATCAGGTCGATAGTAAAGTATTTTTTTCAACTAAATATTTTCATCATAAGCATGAAAGGCGAGCATTATGGCAGATTTAAAAGTACTTTTCATAGGCGGCACCGGAGTAATTAGTTCAGCATGTTCCCGGTTAGCTATCCAAAAAGGCATGAATTTGTATCATTTAAATCGGGGTAAGAGGCAATCACTTCGTCCGGTTCAAGGCGTTAATACTCTGATAGGTGATATTAGAAAGCCTGCTCAGGTAAAAGAATTGATCAATGATCATCACTTTGATGTGGTGGTTGACTGGTTAGTTTTTGAGCCCCAACATATCAGAACTGATATTGAACTATTCACAGACAAAACTGATCAATTTATTTTTATTAGTACGGCTTCAGCTTATCAAACCCCACCTCGATCATTACCAGTTACGGAGGATACTCCTTTAGAAAATCCCTTTTGGAAATATTCCCAAAAAAAATCTGAATGCGAAAACATACTAAAAATGGCAGGCAAGGAAAATGGATTTCCTTACACTATAGTTCGCCCTTCTCATACCTATGATAAAACCATGCCACCTTTTGAAGGGGGATATACAGTTCTTAATAGAATCAAAAATGAACAAAAGGTGGTAATTCATGGCGACGGATCGTCAATCTGGACTCTAACTCACCACAAAGATTTTGCTAAAGGTTTTGTAGGCTTACTGGGCGACGATAAGGCTATTGGAGAAGCGTTTCATATTACCTCTGATCATTGGCAAAGCTGGCTCCAGATCTACAAAATCTTTGCTAACGTTCTAAATGTAGATTTAAATCCGGTATTTATAACCTCCAATATAATTGCTAAATATGACAAAGAAATGGGTGATAGTTTAATAGGTGATAAAGCTCATAGCATGATCTTTGATAATTCAAAAATAAAAAATTTAGTGCCGGAATTTTCTGCTAATATAGAACTGAAAGAAGGAGCCAAAGAAATAGTTACATGGTATGAAAATAATCCTGACCAGCAGAATGTCGATGTTGATCTTAACACTAAATTTGACAAAATGATATCTGAATATTCCAGTAAAATTTTGGAAATGGAGATTTAAAAATTTAAAAAATTTTAAGTTGATGCTACTGACTGATAATTCTTAATTATAGGATGATTTTCAATTAGGTAGCTCCCTTGCCTTAAGTCTATGATTCGATACTTTTTGCTTGAAGCCCACAAGATTTTTTGTCTAAATTATAATGTATTTTATAAAATTAACATCAAAGGAATATTGATGTCAAAGATAAAACAAGTTATCATAATCCATTATACATTACCCCCGGTTATCGGTGGTGTTGAAAATATGCTAAAACCATTGGCTGAACAGCTGGCGCAGCACGATTATATTGTTACATTTATGGCAGGTAGGGGTGGAATTAATAGCACAAAAATTAAGACTACTTTAATCCCCGAACTAGACCCTGGAAACACAAAAATAGCCAAAATGCAACGACAAATCAATACCGGAACTTTACCTGAACACTATCACAGCAAAGTCAAAGAAATTGAGAAAAAAATTGAAACCAGAATTGGATATATTGATAATATCATTATCCATAATATGATGACAATGCCATTTAATCTGGCTGCCACAGAAGCCTTATGGAACTTCATTCAAAAATATCCTGATAAAAATTATTATATTTGGACTCATGATCTTGCCTGGCAGATGGACTGCCACCAGGATAAGTTATACAACCGTCCTCCCTGGGATTTACTGAAGAGAAAGATACCTCAAGCTGATTATATTACAGTTTCAAATTACCGTCAACGACAAATTTCCAAATCAATGAAAATTAACAAAAGTAGAATTAAAATCATTCCTAATGTTATAAAATTTCAGGATTTTCTAAAATATAATAATTTCACCAGTAAAATTATTTCTCAGCTTTCTATTTATAATAGATTTCCCGTCATATTGCTACCGGTTAAAATAATACCCAGAAAAAATATTGAACGCTCCATCAATATCATAGCCAATCTAAAACGATACTATCCGGATATGATAGCCCTCATAACGGGTAACTTTCATGAAAAAAATATTTATTATCAAAAAATAAAAAACCTAGTAGAGAAAAAAGAACTCGAGAATAATATCATATTTTTACAAAAAATATTGGACGATCTTGAGGTCCCATCCGGACACAATCCAAAAATTGTTAGGGATCTTTACTTCGTCTGTCATTTAGTACTTTATCTTAGTAATGATGAGGGATTTGGAATTCCACTACTAGAAGCAGCGGCTGCTAGAGTACCTATTGTTCTCTCCGATCTTCAAGTCTTTAAAGAAATAGCACAAGACGAGGCTGTCTATCTTCCAAACACCCTGGATCAGGAAGAAGCAGCTGAGAGACTTAAAAATATTATTGATATGAAAGTAAGTTATTTGAATTTAAATATGCGAATTACCAGACACTATAATTGGGATTTCTGGTGGAATAGATATTTAAAAAATATTTTCAAATAATGTTAATATTTATCAGCCCACTAAATTAGATGGAATGTGAGAATTAAATCAAAAGAGAGAAAAAAAATGAAAAAAATATTTTTAATAATACTTCTAATTATTTCTCCTCAAATTCTAACATGCTCTCCAGATAACAAAAAAAATGGAGAAGAAATGCATTCGATTAAAACCATTGATTTACCAGCTCCCCAATACAATAGTACCACATCCGTAGAAGAAGCCTTGAAGAACAGACGATCGATCAGGTCCTTTCATGATGCGCCTTTAAAACTGGAGCATCTGGCTCAAATATTATGGGCTGCTTATGGAATTACACAAAAAGTCGATTCCGGGCCTAATTATTTAAGAGGGGGATTAAGAACGGCTCCTTCTGCGGGAGCTCTTTATCCATTAGAAATTTACGTTGTCTGTGGCGATGTGGAAAAGCTTACAGCTGGTATCTACAAATACAATTCGGAAAACCACACATTAAAGTATATTGCAGCTAAAGATGATAAAATGAGCCAACTTTCAAAAGCAGCACTGGGTCAGTCACATGTAAAAAATGCTGCAGCAAACCTTGTATATTCTGCAATTTTTGAAAGAACCACCAGGAAATACGGTCAAAGGGGCAAGAATAGATATGTATGTATGGACCTGGGACATTCAGCCGAAAATGTTTATCTACAGGCTTACAGTTTAGGGATTGGGACCTGTGCAGTTGGAGCTTTTAATGATAAGAGCGTTAGAGAAGTAATGAACCTTCCGGAAAAGGAAACTCCATTATATATCATGCCTCTCGGCTATATTAAATAATCCTGGAATTAATAAGTAAAATTTAGATTTCCGCTTAATAACTTATAAATTTAATCACTATTTCGCATAAACCCATCGGGGGCAAAGAGGATGTTCGATAATAAGGAATTGTCAAATATAAACAGCCTTTTTGAAGTTCAGTAAAACCATATCTTTCTATGTTCAAAAAAACATTAATTGAAAATCGCAATGATAATAATTAGTCATATTTAGTAAAACCTAATTTTTTTTAAAATAAAAAAAAGCGACGTGAATATTTATGGAGGAGGGGGAAAAGGATTCACGTCGCTTTGTTATTATTTTTGTAGTCTTAATTTCAACTACATCATTTAAACAATTTAATTATAAACTTTGTTCCCTTGTCTGGTTCACTTTCTACAAAAATTTCACCATTATAGAGGTTTACTATTTTTTGTAAAATGGATAGTCCCAGACCACTCCCTTCGATATCTCTTGTCTTTTCGTTTTTTATGCGGGTAAACTCATCAAAAAGTTTTTCCTGTTCTTCTTCTGTCATGCCAATTCCAGTGTCAGCAACGGAAATTTCAACACAATCATTATTGTCCTCAACAGAAATATCTACTTGCCCTTCTTCATGATTGTATTTAATAGCATTAGATAATAGATTATTCATGATTATTTCAATTTCACTGCGATCACATTCCATTTCAATCCGTTCTTCAGCATGGAGTTCTATATCAATATCCTTTTCCTGAGCAGCAGGTGCAGCTGTATCAATAGCCCTATTGATACAATCAATTACATTAGTCTTTTCTAACTTGCGTTTTTTCTCACCTGATTCTATTCTGGTTAAATCCAGTAGATCTGAGATCATCTTTTTCATACCATCAATACGCACCAGACTACGATTTACCATTTTATCATAGTCTTCAATCTTATCGCCCATTACTCTATCAGTAATAATATTCAGGTAGCCCTGAATAGCATTGATGGGAGCTTTTAACTCATGGGCCAGCACTGAGAGGAATTCAAATCGGACCCTTTTCTTTTCTTCTTCCAGTTTGCGGACCTCCCGGGCCAGGATTAGATTTTTAGTAGCTTTTTTTACTGTTTTCCGTAGGTCCTCAGGCTCAAACGGTTTAGCAAGAAAGTCAAAAGCACCCTGTTTAATTGCCGATATTGCAGTATCAATGGAAGCATAGGCGGTAACCATGACAGTCACCATTTCGCTCTCTTCTGTTGTTACTTCCTCAAGTACTTCCAGCCCGCTAATCTCAGGTAATTTATAATCAAGGAGCATCACGTCAGGTTTCCATTCAGAAACCTTTTCAATAGCCTTTTCACCAGTTGCTGCTGTTTGAGTCTTAAATTTTATTTCACCTTCAACTTCATCCAGAGTGAACTTGAAACGTTCCAGGGTCTTTTGCATCCCCAGACGCATCCCTTTTTCATCATCGACTATGAGGGCTTTTAAAATATGCATAATAGGTTCACTCTTTTGTTAATCTCTCTATTTCAGTAAACAGTTGTTCATATCTGATCGGCTTGGGAATAAACGCATCGGCTTTTATCCATGACTTTTCCTCCTCTGTTTTTGCATCGAATTCCATCCCCGTCTCACTGGTAACCGCGCTGGTAATAATAACTGGCATATCTTCATTTTTCGATTTAATCTTATAAGCCAGGGCAAAACCAGCATCTTCATCTTCCATCATTATATCAATAATTGCCAGATCTGCATCTTTTTTTTCCAATATTTCCTCAGCCTCAGCTTTGCTCTCTGCTGTGATGACATTAAGGCTCTCGGCTTCCAGACGAACCCTGGTTTGAGTTAAAAAATCTATATCATCATCGACCAGAAGAATTGTTATATTTTCATTCATATTTGTGCCTATCCTTTTTATATAATTGATTTATGATTTAACTGTTTTATCCCTTGGAATTTTTATTGTAAACTTTGTACCGGTCGGTCCTTTTTCCGGATCATCATTAGAATCAACTGTGATATCGCCGTTATGCATTTTTATAATGCCATATATTACAGAGAGGCCCAGTCCGGTCCCCTTTCCTCTCTTTTTTGTAGTAAAAAATGGCTCAAAAATTTTTGAGAGATGTTTTTCAGGAATTCCAGCACCAGTATCTTCGACTTTAAAGATTACATGATCTGCTTTACCCCGGGCTATGATCGCTAATGTACCACCTTCTTCTTCCATTGCATTTATACTATTATTCACCAGATTCGAAAGCACTTGAATAAATTGATCATGGTCGAGATAAGCCATTGGATTTTCTTCTAAATTCTTAGTTTCAACCTCAAGTTCAATATTGTCAGGAAGATCAACTTTGATTGTTTTAATAAAATTATCCAGCATTTGCGATACATTAACTTTCTCCCGGTCAACTTTATTTTTCCGGGCGAAATCCAGCAAACCGGAAACAATAGTTTTACATCTCTTGGCCTCATTTACTATCATTTCCAGGTCTTCTAAATCATTCTGCTTCTCGTTCATTTCTTCTTTAAGTAAATTAGAAAACATAATAACTGTTCCGAGAGGATTATTGAGTTCATGAGCAATTCCGGCAGCTAATTGTCCCATACTGGCCATTTTTTCGGCTTGAACCAGAGCCTTTCTTGTATTGTCCAGTTTCTCATCAGAAATTCTTAAATCTTCAATAGTTTTATTCAACTTTTCAATAGCAAAAGGAAGACACATCTCCGGTTCTGCCAATCCCTTATGAATTGCAATAGCATGATCTACACAGGTTGGATACCCACAGGCCCCACAATTAAGTTCATCCTCCGGCTTCTCCTTGCCTATATCCTGCAATATTTTTTCAATCTCTTTTCGATCAGGGATTGATACTCTTTGGTCATCAGTAGAGAATTCACGAGACAGATCAAGATCTCTAAGCCGCCCCATATATTCTCTCCATTCACCCTGATCAATCTCACGGCAATGCTGCTCTGCATATTTACTTACATAAGTACGCTTTCTATACATTGGATCACTGGAGGTCATGCCAGCGCCCATTATACATCCTTCACAACATAACAATTCCAGAAGCCTGGCATTCATATCACCTTCACCAAATTCCTCAAGAGCTTCTTTGAAATTTTCACGTCCATTAGCAGAAACAATATCGCGGCTCATAAGATTCTCAGGAAGATCAGCAGTTTCCAGCATACCTCTTTTAATCGGAAAAATATTGCCTTTGTTTCCATAGGGCGGATCAAAATCTGAAGCTTCACAATCCTCCCAATCAAGATCCATCTGATCAACCAGTTCCCGCAGTTCCTTAAAGGTCAACACCTCATTTATTTCGCCCTCTATTTCATCCGTATAGGCTTCACCCTTTTTAGCAATACAAGGTCCAATAAAGACAATATTCATATTCTGATTAAAAAGTTGGCGAAGAGCACGCGCTGTGGCCACCATTGGTGAGACAACCGGTGCTAAATATTGGACAAGCTCCGGACGATATTTTTTTATATACCCAAAAATTGCGGGACAGGCTGTGGAAATGAACTTGTTATCGGTTTCTGTAAAAAGTTTCCGCATTTCCAGGGCCACCAGATCAGCGCCAAAGCCGACTTCATTCACAAAGTCAAAGCCCATTTTTCGCAGAGTTCCCACTAATTTTTTAGAGGGAATATCGGAGAATTCGGCCGGGAAACTGGGAGCAATAATTGCAGCCTTTTTATCTTCACTTTTGAATATTTTACGGACAGATTCTTTACCATCCAGCACAACCTTAGCATTCTGGCTACAAACCTGAACACAATTTCCACATCCTATACAACGTTCATGGATCACTTCAGCCTGACCGTCACTAATTTTAATGGCTTTGGCTGGACATTCCCGAACGCAAGTATAGCAAATTCGGCATTTATCTTTTATTGTTCTGACTAACGGTTCTGCTTCTGTATTCATTCCCTATACTTCTATTAAATAAGAACTTCTTTTCGTTCTTTATAAGTTGTATGTAACAATTCATGACTTTTCTGACTTAAAGGCTTTTCAAGAAATTCTTCGTATATTTTCCGAATTGATTTATTTTGGTGTGAGCGCCTTACCTTATCGGTTTTATCAATTTTATAAAGTGCTTTCATTCTGGCTTTGATAGTTTCCTCATCCATACCTAAAGGTTGTCCTCCACCATTTATACATCCGCCAGGGCAGGTCATGACCTCAATGAAATGAATATCATCCCGGCCTTCTTTAATCTGGTCTAATATTTTACGAGCGTTTTTCAAGCCGGAAGCTACAGCCACTCCTATTTCCAGCTCCTCATTTACCTTAATTTTAGCCTCTTTTACACCTTCCATACCACGAATTGATTTCAGCTCAGGAGCATCCAATTCTTCACCGGTTATCATATGATAGGCGGTTCGTACAGCTGCTTCCATTACACCGCCACTCGTACCAAATATTTTACCTGCCGAACTTCTTTCTCCGAAAGGTGTATCATGGCCTTCGACCGGCATATCATGCAAGTCCAATCCATTCAACTTTATCACCCGGGCCAATTCTCTGGTTGTTAAAACAGCATCTATATCGGGTCGGCCTTGTTTGGCATGTTCGGGACGTTCAGCTTCAAATTTTTTGGCTGTACAAGGCATAATCGAAACACTGTATATCTTATCAGGATCGATACCTTCCTTTTCAGCAAAATAAGTTTTGATAACCGCACCCATCATCTGCTGTGGACTTTTACAACTGGAGACATTCTCAATAAAATCAGGATAGAATTGCTCCATAAATTTAATCCAACCTGGCGAGCAACTTGTAATCAACGGCAGCTTCCCCCCAGTTTTTACTCTTTCTACAAGCTCGGCTGCCTCTTCCATGATCGTAAGATCAGCCGAAAAAGAGGTGGTAAACACCTTATCAAAACCAATTCTTCTCAAAGCACCATTCATAATACCGACTACATCCTTACCTTTGCGGAGCCCAAACTCTTCGCCAATTGTAACTGATATTGAAGGTGCATGCTGAGCAACTACTATTTTCTCCGGGTCGTGGATTGCTTCCATAACTTCTTTAATATGACTTTTTTCTCTGAGAGCTCCAGTGGGACAGACTCGAACACATTGACCACAATAGACACAGCTTGATAAATTCAATCCTTCATCATAGGCTGTTCCCACCGTGGCTTTGAAACCTCGATTTACAAATTCTATAGCATCCACAGTCTGCACCTCTTCACAGACTCGTACACATTTTCCACATAAAATGCATTTAGATGGATCACGTGAAATTGCCGGAGAAGATGTATCTAAGTCATACTCATTTTTTTCACCGAAATATCTTCTTTGGCGGACTCCCAGTTTCTCTGCCAAAGTTTGTAATTCACAATCACCATTTCGGACGCAATAGAGGCAATCATCAGGATGATCGGCCAGTAAGAGTTCAATATTAGTTTTCCTGGCCCGCAGGGCTCTTGCAGAATGAGTTTTAACCTTCATGCCTTCTTCAACAGGCCAGGCGCAGGCCGGCACTAATCCACCTCTGCCTTCAATTTCAACCACACACATGCGGCAGGCACCTGAAGGTTCCATCCCTTCAATATGACAGAGTGTAGGAATATAAATATCAGCTCTTTTACAAGCCTGTAAAATCGTTTCTCCGGATTTTGCTTTTATTTCTCTATTATTAACTTCTATTTTAAACACTTTATACTCCATTTATTTTACGCTTATTGCATCAAAACGGCATACATTTACACATTGTCCACAGCGCACACATTCTTCACTGACAATATAGTGCGGTGCTTTTGGTTTCCCTTTAATAGCATTTGTAGGACAATGCTTGGCACACAAAGTACATCCTACACATTTATCATCATCAATAGTATATTTAATCAGATCTTTACAAACTCCAGCCGGACATGTTCTCTCGTAAATATGTTTCTCATATTCATCTCGAAACCACCGCAGAGTACTAAGAACCGGATTGGGTGCAGTCTGCCCCAATCCACACAAAGCAGAATCCTGAATTACTTCAGAAAGCCGCTCCAGATACATGACGCCCTTAAAACGTTGTAAAGCCTCATGTTTTTCTGTCTTCTCTTTTTTCGCACCTCTTGTTATAGCTTTTAGAATATCCAGCATTCTCCGTGTCCCTTCTCGGCAGGGAATGCATTTACCACAACTCTCACGCTGAATAAAATCCATAAAAAATTTTGCCACATCAACCATACAAGTATCTTCATCCATCACTACCAGTCCTCCGGAACCCATCATAGCTCCTACTTCCTGTAATGATTTATAATCGATTTCTATGTCAAGATGTTGCTCAGGTATACAACCACCTGACGGGCCTCCCATTTGTGCAGCTTTGTATTTTTTATTCTGCGAAATACCACCTCCGATATTGAAGATAATATTTCTCAATTTGACACCCATTTCTACTTCCACCAGGCCCGTATGTTTAATATCACCGGAGAGAGCGAACACCTTGGTGCCTTTGCTACCTTCCGTGCCTCTGGCATTAAACCAGTTGGCTCCCTTACGAGCTATGCCTGGTAAATTAGCTAGTGTTTCCACATTATTAATTACTGTGGGTTTATTGAATAATCCTTTAGTGGCCGGATAAGGCGGTCGGGGGCGCGGCATTCCTCTTTTGCCTTCAATACTATGGATCAGAGCTGTTTCCTCACCACATACAAAAGCTCCTGCCCCTTTTTTAATTTGAATCTCTAAATTATATCCGCTATTTAGTATATTGTCTCCCAGTAAGCCAGCATCTTTGAGAACTCCTATGGCGTGTTCCAATCTTTCAATTGCCAGAGGATATTCAGCACGGATATAGATATAGGCTTTGAAAGCACCAATTGCATAGGAAGAAATTGTTAGCCCTTCCAGAAGTCTGTAGGGATCACCCTCAATCACAGCTCTATCCATAAAAGCTCCAGGATCCCCTTCATCAGCATTACAAACAAAATATTTTTGGCTGGCAGCAGTATTAAGTGCAAATTTCCATTTTGTCCCTGTTGGAAATCCTCCACCACCACGACCTCGAAGACCGGATTCTTCAACCATATCACATAATTCTTCCGGAGTCTTGGTTCGAAGTATATTAGCCAAACCCCTAAAACCACCATAGGCTATATACTCTTCCAAACTTTCCGGGTCAATGATACCACAATTAGGTAATACCATTCTAGTCTGGTCCTTGAAAAAAGCATGCTCATCTAAATATGGCAATCCTTCATAGGATCTTAAATCCTGGTCTTGGAACTGACCCAAAAGATTTTCTTCAGGAACCTCTCCATCAAAAACAGAATCCAATAGATCATCCACTTTATCCTCGGTAATTTCGGAAAATGATAGACGGGTCCGCCCGGGCATCTGGATATCCACAAGGGGTTCTTCTACACAAAATCCAATGCAACCGACTTCTTTGATGTCAACTTCAATATTTTTCTCTGCTAGGTACTCCTCAATTTTTTCCAGAGTTTCGCCAGCCCCGGCCCCCAGGCCACAAGTTCCGGCTCCAATGTAAATAATAGGTTTATCTATATTTTTTCGTTTTATCTTCTTAATTCCCTCTTTTATCTCTTCTGACCAATTTGCCGGATCAATATCAAGAGATTGGACCAAATCTTCTGTAAAAGATTCATTTATGATTGTATTAGGCATTCTCTTTTACCTCTTGTCGATATTTATTGATTAAATCTTTGACTTCATCGGGTTGAACCTTGGCATGCACCTTTCCATTAATTGTGATAGCAGGTGCCAGACCACAGGCTCCTATACAAGCAACTACTTCCAAACTAAAAACTCCATCCCGGGTGGTTTCACCAGGCATTATATTTAATTCTCTCTGAAATTCTTCGAGAAGCTGAGCCGAACCTTTGACATGACAGGCAGTGCCTCGACAAATTTGAATATGATAATTGCCCAGAGCTTCAAATCGAAATTGATTATAAAAAGTAGCAACTCCGTAGATCTTACTGGTTGGAAGCTTGAGATAGTTACCAATCTCTTTAACAGCATCTTTAGAAAGAAACCCGACCTCTTCTTGTACATCCTGTAAAATCGGGATTAAAGCATCACGTTTAGCATCGGGATATTTATCAAATACTTTCTGCACTCTCTCCATATATTTTCCTTTTTACATTTTTGTATTATGATCTTTATCATTTTAATGGTCCGAGAAATAAGCCACTTTTTCAACAGCAGAGATCATATCTCTATTTTCTACATAAATATCATCTGACAGATGTAAATTAACAGGAGCATAGTTGAGAATTCCTCTGACTCCGGCCTTAGTAACCTGTTCAGCCACATCCTGAGCAACTCGTACAGGAACCGTTAGAATTACAGTTTTGATACCTCTTTCTTTTGCAATTTTTTCAAAATCCTGCAGATGGTAGCTATGACAACCTGCTACAACTCGATTGACTTTTTCAGATTTGATATCAAATCCGGCTACTATCTTTAGATTTTCCGAACTTCCATTAACATAATTAGTAATCGCCTTTCCCAAATTACCAAGCCCAATAATGGCAACCTGCTCCTTATCAGCCCCAATATAGTTATTAATACTTTTAATCAGATCCTTTACCACATAGCCATGAGCCGGAGAGCCCGAAGTATCCATTTCCATCAAGTCTCTTCTAATCTGAGCAGGAGTGGCATTTGTCAAGGCAGAAAGCTGGTGGGAAAAAATATTAGTTTCACCAGCTCGCTCAAGTTTGATCAATACTCTACGATAATTTATAATTCTCTCTATTTTTCTTTCCGACCTTCTCATAATCTCCTCCTGTATCATTGCTCACAATGTGAATCTTTTCACACTTGAAATTATTGACAACTTCTTAGATTGTCAAGTATTAATGTGTGTTTTTTCACAAAAAGTTATAAATAATTTTAGCCAAATATACACTTTAATTATTGTCGTGGTAAAGCAGCTATCTATAAATAAAATATATATTTATTATGAGTAGCGAATATTAACGGC
>JAIPHI010000135.1 GCA_021735285.1 Fidelibacterota bacterium
GCCTGCTCGAAGAAGTAAAAAGGTTAAGAGAAAAAGGATATAAGGAGGCTCTTCACAACATAAAGACCGTTGGATACTATGAACTGAATCAATATCTAAAGGGGAAACTTAGTAAAGAAGAGGCAATCGAGGAAATCAAACAAAATACCAGACAATATGCCAAACGGCAAATAAGCTGGTTTCGGAATCAAACTGACACTCATTGGATCGATTTCGATAATAAATCTAAAAGTGAAATAGTAAAAGCTATCATTCAAATATATAAAGAGTACAATGTCAAATAAATACATAATTATTCTATGCATAGCTATATTATTAACAGCATTAGCAAACGGACAGATCTATTCAACCTATCAATCCGATACAATCGTAGTAACAGGACATAGGATTCCCACTTCTTTATCAGAAATCTCCCGTAATATAAAAGTAATCAGCGATTTGCAGATTAAAAAGATGGGGGCCTCCAGTATTAATGAACTTCTAGCCAGTAGTATTACCGGTGACTTACAATCCAGAGGACCTGGGGGTGTACAAACAGACCTTCATCTCAGAGGCTCAAGTTTTAATCAGGTCCTGATTTTAATTGATGGAATGAAGGTTAATGATCCGCAAACCGGGCATCATAATTTAAATTTGCCCCTTACAATCAATGATATCGAAAAAATTGAAGTACTTAAAGGAGCTGGTTCAAGATTGTACGGCCCTAACGCCATGGGCGGGATTATCAATATTATCACTAAAAGAAGTAATCAACCTGGTACTAATATTAAACTGGAGTGCGGCCAAAATAACTATCTAAATAAAACTATATCCCTGGTAGCCCCTCTTGGGAAACTGGTCAATCGCATATCATACTCAAATCGTTCTTCCGAGGGTTATAGACATAATACAGATTATAATATTTCAAATCTATTTTATCGGACAGCCTTTAATTTGGAATCGGGGCATTATAGTTTGAAAGGAGGAATTTCTGATAAAGATTTCGGTGCGAATGAATTCTATACTCCCAATCGGTATCCGGATCAACGCGAAAATACACAAACAATATTCTTAGGTTTACATCATTATTTAAAACAGGAGTGGGGTAAGATAAGTTCTAAATTAGCCTGGCGGCAACATACAGACCGCTTTATTCTTGATCACACATTAAAGCCGAATGAGAATGGCTATTATGAAAATAATCATAAAACACGGATTTATACCGCTGAAATTCAAGCCACAATAAATTCAAATCTAATACAAACAAATCTGGGGGCTGAAATTGGTAGAGAAAAGATTAAGAGTAATAGCCTGGGAAATCATCACCGCCACAGGCTTGGTTTCTATCTAGAAGGCAAAAAAAATATAAATCGCTTAACTATAACTCCAGGTTTAAGTATCTTTCACTATTCAGATTGGGATTGGAGATTATTTCCCGGTATTGATATGAATTATAAACTATCAAAACAGTTGAGCTTGACTGCCTCCGCTGAGAAATCTTTTAGTCCGCCAACCTATACGAATCTATATTATTCCAGCCCTGTGAATCAAGGGAATTCCGGTCTAAAACCTGAACAGGCCTGGTCGTTTGAAACAGGTTTGAAATATAGTAGCAATAATTTAAGAATGGGAGCCACTTTTTTCCTGCGTAAAAACAAAAATCAAATCGACTATGCCTGGCACAAAAGTGATTCAATTTATAAAGCCCGTAATGTAAATCATTTCAATATATATGGTCCTGAATTCTCGCTATCTATTCCCAGACAGATATTAGAAAACACCAGCTTCTTTAATGAATTAAAATTTAGCTATACATATCTAAAAGGCTCTCGAGATGTTAAATACAGATCCAAATATGTTTTTAACTATTTACAACATTGTGCAGTCCTCAATCTGGGGCATTCTTTACCTTTTGGCATAGAATCTATGTGGAATATGAATTATAAAAAACGGGTCGATTCCCAATCTCGTCTCTTGATAGACTGGAATATATTTCTGAGCACAAAGAATTATAGAATTAATCTGAATGTTGATAATCTATTTGACGTTAACTATAGAGAATTTGGCTACTTACCAATGCCTGGCCGCTGGATAAAAGCAGGGATAGAATTAAGAATTTGACAATAGTGTCTATGTGTTGAAAATATTAGAAAGGAATCTCTTCTTCCTCTTCATCACTTTGTAATTCTGCCGGAGGTTCCTGAGACACCTGGCTTTTTCTATCCTTATTACTATCAAGAGGTGTCAAGGTATTAGCTACTACTTCCGTTGTGTACCTTTTATTGCCATTTTTATCTTCCCAGCTTCTGGTTCGCAATCTTCCTTCCAATGCAAGTAAACGACCTTTGCTCAGATACTCTTTTGCAAATTCCGCTCTATTTCTAAAGACCACTATCCGATGCCATTCTGTTCTTTCCTGACGTTCTCCATTTTTATCCTTCCAGGTTTGAGTTGTAGCCAGTGATAAATTAGCTACCGCATCTCCACTATTTGTATACCTAACTTCAGGATCACGTCCCAGCCTACCAATAAGGATAACCTTATTCATACTATAACTTTCCATAACAACTCCTTATCTTTAAATTGATTATTTGAAATAATTTAGAAAATTTATCTTCATTATACAAGAGTTTTATTTATCTATAAAATAAATCCATACTTATTCCTAATGATAATCAAGCCCCTCTTTATAAATTACCAGTTAACTTTTTAAAAGCTATGAAAACTTCGTCGACGGAGATTCCTCGCATACATTTAAAATGGTCCTTTGGACAACTCTCATATCCAATATGAGAACAAGGGCGACAATTAAGCTCATTATTCTCAATTAATATCGCTTTATCATTCAATGGTGCAAAACCAAATTGAGTGACTGTATTACCAAATATAGCAATTTGCGATTTGTGGAACAGAGCTCCCATATGCATAGGTCCTGAATCATTTGATATAACAAGCTCACAAAGTGAGACCAGACACATAGTTTCCAATAAGTTATATTTGCCACTCACATTGATGATATCTTCACTGCAAAAATTTTTCTGCTGTAATACTCTAGCATCCTTTTCGTCTCCTGCGATAATGATTTTATAATCAGTTTGTCTCTTGATTCGCTCGACCAATTGATAATATTTGGTCAATGGCCATCTTTTTGTATAATGTCTTGCTCCCGGAAAAATAACTACTACTCGAGCATCATTTTCAAAAAACGGGATATCTTTATTTATTTTAGCTTTTATTTTATCCTGCTTACAATCATGCAAGTACCAATCCTCATTAAAATCTATATCAATAGGCGCAGTACTCATATATTTTTCATAGACCGGGACTTCCGGATATATTTTAAGTCCCAGTTTTATATACAGCCACCTTTTGAGTTGGTACTTTTTAATCCTGCGGACCTTAGTTCCTATAAACGTGGTTAATAACCTGCTTCGTAATTTATTATGTAAATCAAGTACCCAGTCATAGTTAGTGGCTCTTATCATCTGACGATATCTTTTAATTTCACACAAATCATCGGCCTTATCAAAGCCATAAATATTATTAATATATTTACTGATAGGTCGTAGAAGAGGTTTATATTTTTTACCGAGTAGATAATCGATATTGCTGTCAGGATATTTATTGTTTAATTCTCTGATAAGAGGAAAGGACAGAATAATATCTCCAATGGATGATAATCTAATAATCAATATATTTTGAGGGTTTCTTTTCATTTATTATTGGAGATTATATTAACATTCAACAATAATATTAAAGCATTTCGATAATAATGCAGAAATTAGGCTATAAAATTGATAATTGCAAAAGGAGCTCTGAATATCAAAACTTATTAAGCATATTTGATGGGGATCGAAAATTCTAAATTCCTTGCAAAAAATTTTCAAAGTCAGATAAGATATTTCCTTAAAATCGGATACTGCTTAGCATCCTCCGGTCTTAATTTACCTTGCCCTGGAAATGGCTCATCGGGATGCTTTTCTGTCTGCTTACATCAGAATGCAAGAGTACTTGTTGGAATTCCTAAATCTGCGGCCACTTCTGTATAAGATTGATCACCTGAAAAATATAGATCAACTGCCCGCTCTTTAAATTCTCTATCATAACTTCTTTTCTGCTTTTTCACTTTCTACTCTTTTTGGTAATTAGATTGAAAATTAAATATCTAATATCTTAGTGTTTACCAAAAGTTAGCAGCTTCACTAATAATTTCAATTAATCATAAAGTATCATATAGAGTCCATAATCATTAATATTATTAAGTTATACAATCCAATTAAAATATATTATTCAAAAAACATTTCGAGATATACTTGGCTCATATTATTCCACATTCTTATATAAAAATTGATAATCCTGATAATCATAAATCATTTACAAAAGGGGTATAAATTATTCTTATCATTATTCAAACAAAAGGTGATCTTTCTATTCTAAATCAATCACTTATTTTTGATTATTAAACACTTGACTATGCGGGACATATTCCTTAAAATCATTGGCTTGTTATTTGAATTTATGAAATAGATCAAAAAATTAAAGAAAATTTATAAACATCTTATAAACAAACCTTTATGAAATAATAGATTATTACCATGACATGATTCATTCATGAAAGACTTACTTCAATACATATCAGAACATAAGAATAAAACGCCCGACGCTATATTCCTCTCTTCTCCGTATGAGGATATTAGTTATAAAAAAGCTTATAAAAACATTGATGCTTTTGCAGCCGGTCTGCGGAGAATGGGTTTAATAAATAATGAACCGATCGCAATTCTCGGCGAAGATATAAACGCTTATATTTTATCCTACTACGGAATCTTGAAAAATAAAAACAAAGCTGTCTTATTGCCTGTTCATCTAACAAAGTCCACTCTCAATACCCTTATAAAACAAACTGATGTCAATAATATAGTCTACACTGAAAAATACCGGGACATCATTCTCGATATTGAGCAGAAACGCAATCACCAATTTGCGAACAAAATTGTGGTAGGTAGAGATAGAAGAGCCGACTATAGATTCAACGAAATAGTTAATAACTATAAAAGTATTAACTATTCATCACGGATAGACATCAATGCTGATGCTGCTATATTATTTACTTCGGGAACAACCGGATTTCCCAAAGGAGTGGTATTCTCCCACAAAAATATTATTACAAACGTTGAAAATTTAATAGAAAGTATCGACTATCAAGACAGGATTTCTGTCATAAGTTCTTTTCCGATATATAATTACATTTCTAATATACTGGCTTTGAATACAGTGCTTATTGAAGGCGGAAGTTATATATTATCAAGAGAGAAAAGTTCATCTAAATTACTCGAGTCTATCACAAAACATAAGGCTAATATTCTAATTGCTAATTCCTATACTTATCATGATATTTTTGATAATGTTAAGAACACTGATGATCTCAAATCACTCTCATACTGTCTTTCTATCGATGGTTCCTTGAAGAAAAAATTTATTACGGAGTGGCAAAAAAGATTCAATTGTGAAATTCTGGAAGGTTACGGCCTGACCGAAGCTCCCGCTGTTTCTTTTAACAAATCAAATGGAGAAGCCAAGCCAAAATCAGTAGGTTATCCTCTAGCCAATACTCGTGTCAAAATAATTAATGAAAATGGTGCTGATGTTCCTGACGGTGAAATAGGTGAACTGGCACTATTACAAAATGACCTTTTACCTAAGTACTTAGATTCCCGACAAGAAGCGGATACAAAATGGTTTCGAACAGGCGATTTATTTCAACGCGACATTAATGACTATCTCTATTTTAAAGGTAGAAAATATGATATAATAACTAAGTATGGTTATAAAATTAGTCCCGGAAAAATAAAACATATTATTATGCAACATGACAAAATTAGAGATGTTTTCGTATTAAAAATAACCGGCGGTAAAAATAACCAAATTAAACTATGTGTCGTTCCTGAAAGAGACAAAAAAATTGGGAAAGAGGAAATTTTTAATTATTCCCGTGAAAACCTGCCTCGTTTTTTATATCCTGATTTTGTAGAATTCTATCAGGAATTACCCAGAAATAAATTAGGAAAAATTAAAAGAAGTGACCTGTTATAACATTTTAACTAAATAATTTACGGAGGATGCTGTGAAAGAATTTCAGACTAAAGATATTCGAAATATTTCATTATTGGGCCATGCCTCGAGTGGGAAAACAACTCTTGTCGAGGCTATACTTTACAATAAAGGAGAGATTGATAGATTTGGAAAAATAGATGAGGGCAATACAATATCGGATTATCATGCAGATGAAAAAGAGCGTAAACATAGTATCAATTATTCATTAATGCATACAGTGCATAAGGATAAAAAGGTGAATATAATTGATAATCCGGGCTATCTCGATTTTATTGCTAGCTCAAAATCTGCTATTCGTGTAACTGATATGGGTCTTATTACAATTAATGCTAAAAATGGTGTAGAAACCGGAACCGAACTTTCTTTCAGATTTACTAAACCCGACCAACTACCAGTGGGCTTTATTATCAATAAATTGCGTAGTGAAGATAGCAATTTCGATGAGACTCTGTCACAATTAAAGGATTCTTTTGGGAAAAATTCCGTAGTTCCTATTCAATTGCCGGTTAAAGAAGGAAAGGAATTTAACAAAGTTGTTGATATTATAAATATGGTCTGCTATGAATATTCGGATGATAAGAGTGGCAAGGCCAAAAAAGTCGACATTCCGGAAGCTGTAAAAGCGCAAGCAGAAGAAATCAGAACCGGGCTGATTGAATCTATTGCTGAGACCGATGAAGAACTGCTTGAGAAATTTTTTGAACTGGAAACTTTACCTGAAGAAGATATTGTATCCGGATTAAAAGAAGCCATCAAAAATAGAGAAGTTTTCCCTGTTTTTGCTACTGATGCCTTAAATAACATTGGGGTCTCAAATTTATTGGATCATCTGATATCATTTGTGCCGGCTCCTGATGAAAGAGAATTACCGGCAACTAAAGAAGATGTAGAAATTGAAGCCTCTGATGATGCACCAACCTCCTGTTTTATCTTTCAGACAATGATGGAAGGCCATGCAGGAGGATTATTTTTCATTAAAGTCATGTCAGGAGTACTGGAAAAAGGTATGACTTTGCTGAATAC
>JAIPHI010000136.1 GCA_021735285.1 Fidelibacterota bacterium
TAAGTATTTGATTAGGATGCCGTCGGCCGTTATTCTTGGTTGTATAAGTTTTATCTGATTTCCTGGTCTTGTTTCCGGCGTTATGTTTTTTAGTGTAGGCTTTACCCTTGCTAAATATTGGGTTGTAGGCTAAATCACCGGTCTTAGTTCCCTTTAACTTCCAGACCGTTATAATTTCCGTGTTGCTGATAGGTTGGTATTGACTAATAGGTTGGCCGTTGCTCTTTTGCCATACATAATAATATCTAAATTCAAAATAATCTGAAAAGCCGTTCATTATTGCGGTGGTGGTAGGTAGATCCCCAAATATTGCAACCTGTCCGGTGGGTTTAAGCACCTTTGAAAATAACTCACCATAAACATTAAAATCTATATTCCGGCCGTTCCAATCTTTGTAAAGATCAGCAAGGGCGCGAATATAAGGGGGATCTGTAAATATTAAATCTATACTGTTTTTTTCTATTTCCGGTAAGTGATCTAAACAGTTTCCATAAATCAATTTATTTTTAATCATTAATAAACTCCCTGTTTAATTTCCTGGCTCTTTTCTTAGGTCGCTGATCACCGGTTAAAAGCCAAAGATCAATTTTTTTCCTATTGAATAATAATTTATTTGTTGATCCCGCCCTCTGGTGGGGTATCTCATTCTGTTTTATCATTTTCCTGATTGCTGTTTTACTTAAATTAATATAATCGCTTAACTGATCTATTGTAAGCCAAAGTGGGGTCGCGCCCTCAATCTGATTAAGTTTTGTCTCTATGTTTTCAAGTTTGGTTAAAATATCTTTACTCATATTATCACCTATTCAAATATATTAACTGTCTTGTGTTTGTTTTTAAGGTCGGCATCACGACCTTTTACTTGCTTTATGATTTCATCGAAGGTATCAAGCTCCATGATCACTAACCAAGGCCGGCCTCTGTCCTGGTTACTTACTCTTTTGACTATTCCTATGTCGCTTGTTTCGTCTTGATTTAGGGTTTTATATAAAAATTTCGGGACGCTGGCCTGATATTTAATTTCTGCCTTTAGTTCGATTTCATTCTTTTTAAGGGTAAGGTCTGGAAGTGTCGGGGATTCATTATGCCATACAACTGAATATTGATTTTGTTTTAAATAATCTCTGATTTTTTTCTCACCAATATATCCTTTTTTTCTGCTATTAGTCATTTTTCAAATCTCCAATTTATTTAGTTTTCTTTAATTGTAAATCCCAATTACAATTTATATTTATATAGGGTAATTACAATTTACAAAATCTCTGTAACTGCCTGGTGATCAGAGGGTTATATTAGTTGTAAAAAGGTGCAAAATTGTTACAATGCAATTACAATTACAATTACTTTTTAGACTTGTAACCCTCTGGTGCTCAGTAAGTTATCTATCATTTTTCAAAAATCATTAAATTACAATTTCATTACAATTACAATTTCATTACAATTACAATTTCATTACAATTTGTTTTTAGCCGGTTTTAATGATGTATTTTTCCCGTTTTCAGTTATTCTGATTTGGCCGTTATCTGCCAATTTTTCAATCCGGTTGTAATAAGTTTTTTCGCTTTTATTATATTTATTTTTTAAATCATTGATCAAGTCTGATCTCAAAATTTCGCCTGCCTGATCTACTTTGTTTTTAATATAAATATTTATGCTGTTGGGGTTGTCTTTTGCTAAACTCTCAAGCCAACAATTGGATGGATTAAATTTGAAATGTTGGGGATCAAGGGGTTTTCCGTATCGCATTTCGAATTCAATATTAATGTCAAATTTTCCGGTTTTATTGATACTTATAACGGTATCTATCGCGCCGTGCTGGGTAGTGGAACCTCTAATTTTATCCCCACCTGTCGCTTCTTTGTTTTTGTTGGTATGATGGGCAAGTATTGTTGAAGTTCCGGTAATTTCGTTTAGCTCTCTAAATCTTTCCATCACGCGCTGCATTTCCTCTGTTTTGTTTTCCTCAGCGTGATGGTAGCTAACGAAGGGGTCGAAAATAATAACATTGGCTTCCATCTGAGTTATTTTCCGTTGTAGCCTCTGATAATTATTGTTATCAATTATATTGAAGGGTAATTGTCTGGTAAGGTAGAAACGCGTGGAGAAATTTTCTAAGTTAATTGATCTCAACATTGGCTTGATTCGTTCGTCCCGCGTTCGGTAATAAGCCATTTCTGCCTGAATATATAACACGCTCTGGGGCTCTTGAATGTCAAAAATATATCTCTCACCATTGAAGCCAAATCCCCGTCCTATCGCTAAACTGATACCAAGATTTAAAAGCATCATAGTTTTGAAACTTTTAGGGGGCGCGACAACCATTGAAACACCTTGTTGTGGTAATATCCCATTTCCGATAATTTCGGGAGGAGCTTCGCTGTTATCTTTAAAAATATCCTCAATGTAGTCACCTTCAAATATTAACCCGCTTTCGGTTTCCTGGTCTGGATCTGGTTCCGGTGGGGTTTCAAGGTTGCTTAAGACTTTTTCTACCGCCTCAGCTCCGTCCTTTTGTAAAATTTCGTTCAGATCTTTTCTATTGTCGGGGTAGTTTGCAATGAAAACATTTTTATCCTGGAGTTCATTAACAAGTTTATCCTCAAATCTCTTACCGGCCTGATCATTGTCAACGGCTATAATTATACTGTCAACTTTATTGATCAAGTCCTGGTGATACCTTAAAAATTTAGTGGAGCTGGCTCCGCTGGGTGATGTAATTGCATTATAACCTAACTCGGCCAAGGTTAAGACTTCGGCCTCACCTTCAGTAATAATTATGCTCTGAATGTCATCGGGGAGCCCCTGCAAGCCATAAGCGACCTGGAGACCGCCCTTAATCTGTCTGTATCGGTTCTTACCTTTGGCCTTGTGTTTAAATTTGATATTAACAATTTTATCATTGTATTTATAGATATATGCAATTTCATTTTTATTGATTGGGGATTTTTCTTTTGTGACAAATCCAACTTGATATTTTTCAAGCGTGTTTTTGGTGATTTTCCTCACCTTTTCCATTTTGCTGATAAAACTGTCCGGCAGGTTAAAAGTTATATATTGCAAAGCTTCCTTGATTGCCTTCTTATTATACTTGATTGTTGGCTCTGGTTTCGTTTCTACGGGCTTTTTGTGTTTCATTCGGGAATTGCCATTATTATCTAAAAATTGCCTGTCTTGGACGGCCTCAGCGAATTGGTAAGCGTTTCCCTCTTTACCACAGGCAAAACATTTCCAAAGACCGGTTTCTAAGTTTGCAGAAAAGGATGGATTTTTGTCATCATGAAAGGGGCAGAGGCCGATTATTTCATTATTGTTGAGCTTCGATTTTTCAATGTATTTTTTGAAAAGTGTCCGGTAATCTGGTTGGGTTGTGACTCGGGTTTGTTGATTTTTTTTCATAGATCTCCCAATATTTTAATTGGAGACCGAAAAAAAGATTGTATTTTTTAAATTATTTTAATACCTTATCATTGAGGAATGTATAGATATTAAAATTTGCCTTCAGCTGCTCCAACAGCTGAAGGCTTTTCTTTTTTTCAGTCCTGGTTATAATATTCGCGGATCTGGGTGACTGCCTTCTCTGAAAATTCTCGTTTCCGTCCTGATCCTTTGCGCTTGACTTCGTTGAGATCGATACGCCGATCTGAGACAAGATAATTAATTTGGGAAGGTCTAACGCCGGTCATTTCTACGACTTCGTTTAAATCATAAGTTTTCTCGGTCATAATTGGCTCCTTTTAATTAACTATTATCAGTTATCAAATAATTTACCTAACTAAACTTAATCATTATTATTAGTAGTAGCAAATATTTTATTTGTATTTATACTATATAAAGGGCATCAGTCTAATATACCCACTAATTATAGTATTTGTGATATAAAAAAAGGCCGGCAGGTTAACCACTCCTACCGGCCATAATCAACAAACCATAGTTAAATTTTATTAACTTAGATCAATATTTAGATTTTTTATAAGTCATCTGTATTGATATTTAAATTTTCCAGTGACTCCTCAAGCGAATTATGAAACTTCTTAAAACTGGTGAATAAAATTGTGATCAAGCCTTGATACGCCTCCGGATCAAAAGTTCCTGGTGCTGATTTGTCTTTGTCGCTGATCAGTGATAAAGTTAAAATTGTTTCCTGTAATAGTTCTAAGTTCTGTCTGCAATCAATACTTAACCGCCTACCTTCCTGATCGCTGGTGGTTTCCTTGGTTTTAGTCATTGTTTGATTACTCATACTTGCCTCCCTGTTAAATTAAAATTATAAAATTGATATTACCCTGAATAAATCAACTAACTGCCAAACATTGAAAATATTTACTAATATTGTTAGTGAAATAAGATAAAGTTTCATGACCGCGCCCTTTTCATTTTAATATTTTTATAAGTATCGGTTTTATAGTAGTTTAAACCATTGACAATACTGTCAAAATTGGCCGTATCCTCCCGCCGGTATCCTACGGGTTTGTTTTTCTGGTCGAGGGTGGGGGTTGCCGGTAGTTCTCTTAAGCCGACGGTTACAGGTTCGATTCCTGTTCGGGGTACTCTCAGTAAAAACAATAGATTACAATTAAGAATCATAGCCCTGAAACTACAAAATCAGGGCTATTTTGCCGAAAAAAGGGCTTCAATTCCGTAAATAACCCCAAATAGCCATAAATGACCTCGTCGAGATCGGCTCCGTATCCCCATCCGTATCCCCATCAAGTTGAAATCCGTATCCCCATGGGGTAAGCGACTGGGGGAGAGGTGGTTGTGTTGGATGGAGAGCTATGATTGATAATTGACTGGATTACTTCATCAGGAGACACTTTTTTACATCGGTAAAGTTGCCTGCTTGGATTTTGTAGAAGTATACTCCTGATGCCAAGCCTGAAGCATCCCATTTTTTATAATGGTTTCCTGCATTTTTGTGATCATTTACTATTGTTTCCACTAAGTTCCCATTCATATTGTAAATTGATATTCTTACTTCCGATTCTACAGACAAACTGTATTTGATTGTAGTCAGTGGGTTAAATGGATTCGGATAATTTTGATATAAAGTAAACTTATCAGGTAATTTAGAATTATTATTTTCTATTGAAGTAAAACCGACTAATTTTTTAGTAATAGTCCAGAAACGATTACTATGTAAAGGATTACCATTAGATTTACTACCATCGTCATAAGTGGATATATAATAGTAATATTCAACTCCATTTATTGTTGTTGTATCATTAAACTCATTAACAATTTGAGGATGATTAGTATTGTTACCGCATTCGAAGATTAGATTATAGGTACTATCAGGATCGGCAACTCTGCGATATAGTTTATAACCGGCAAATGCAGCATAGTCCTCAGCATTGTTATTCCATTTCAGATGAATATAATCATCCCCGGAACTTACATCAAATGTTGAAGGAGGAGGTGGTGGCTTTGGTATATTATAACCCAGATCAAAGTTTCTTTTGGCTCTGCTAAAAGTTAGTAGCAGGGAGTCAATGCCTGTATAGAACCATGAATTTTTATAAAGATTCCTGTCATTGGTTGTAGAACCATCGGGTAAACTGTAAGGCCCTTCACCTTCTAACCATTCTGAACCAATTTCTAAACATTGCTCTCTATTTAATCCATTTATGCCTTCGGCTTCAACTATAACTATACTATCTCCATGAGCAAGGTCATACGGGCCATAGCATATCCAAACATTGGTACCGCCTATATCTCCGTGAATTGTAAAAGGGTCAACCTGATCGGTAATTGATTCTGTATTCTCTTCAAAGAAACAATTGGTTCCTCCCATACTACTATCCGGAAAGGGATTACCCTGTAACATTTTATATAAATTCTTCATATTACTGCTGTCGGATAGACTCATATCATTTAAAGATGGATAATGATCTCCAGCATGCCAGCCAAGAGCTGTGGGCTGATTTGGATCATCTGTATGGTCACTAGCATTTTTATCAACATGAAGGACAGCAAGGCCTGCAAATTGAGGAGCAGTTAATCTTCCAGAACCATCAATGTCAGGAGAGCCAATATTATCGTAATCAAGGTTTTTTGATTGACCAAACCAGCTAAATCCACAGCGAATCCAATCTGCTATGGTATGATCATCGGGTATGGTCTCATTATAATGTTCAGGATAATTTTCACCTCGCTTTGTTATCCAGCTATGTGCTCCCCAGGACTGAGTATTATCACTTGTTTTAGCACCTTCCCGGCAGACACTATATCTTTTTTGCCAGCCAATTCGAACAGCTTTCAAACTGTCTGATAGTTCTATTTCATCATCAAAATCAGTATTACCAGTATTTTTAAAGATGAATTTCTTGATAAAGTAATCATCATGATTGGGATGGCTAAATACATAAATACGACGGGTTAGAGTTAATCCTAAAGATGTGTTTACTGTATTTGTGATGATTCGATCCGCAATTTGATTGGGGTTTATATTATCGATCTGCTCTTGATTATTGATTTTCTGACCATCAACAGTAACTGTAGGCCTTGCAAATCTAGCTGACTGTTTTATTTCAATGGGGAATATTGATATCTCATAAAATTCTTTAGACATGTATGTAGCCCAGTAATCCCAGTAAGTGCTATCCTCATCAATGAAGTCTTGGGCAGCAATCCAGCTGCGTTTAATCACCGCATTATCCTGTTCAGAATAATCAGCTGGCCATTGAAGGCCTTCATAATAACTATGATTCCACGCTCTTTCAGAACCCAAAGCAAGAAAACGACTTTGCAGAGTACCAATCTGAACATATCTTTTTTGATCCCAGTTGACTTGAGAAAAACTATTATTGCAAAATAGTAATAAAACAAAAAGACTAAGAATCAGATTTAATTTATTTCTTATGTTCATTAATAATTCCTTTCATATAAAATAGGTATAATTATTTAACAAGAATACACTTTTTAACTTCACTAAAGTTCTCAGATTGTATCCTATAAAAATAGACTCCTGAGGGTAAACCAGAGGCCTGCCATTTGATTTTATGATATCCAGGGCTTTTAGTTTTATTAAGTAGAGTCTCTATCTTTTTACCGGCAATAT
>JAIPHI010000137.1 GCA_021735285.1 Fidelibacterota bacterium
GTGCTTGTTGATGACGCTATTATAGATGTGGAAAATTCCTATAAGCGGCTGAAACAAAATCATGCTCTACCACCAGATCAAAGGAAGGATAAAATTCAAGTTAATTATGAAGCCTCCGTGGAAATCCGATCCTCGATTATGCATGCTACATTAATTATTGCAGTTGCTTTTATGCCTTTGTTTTTCCTATCAGGTATGGAAGGACGGATGCTGCGACCTTTAGGGATAACTTTTATAGTATCTCTGTTATCCTCGCTAGTTGTAGCTCTTTCTGTTACCCCGGCAATGTGTAGTTTGCTACTGTCGCCGGATAAACAGTTGGAAAAGACTAAAGAGGGTGGAAATAGATTTGTAAGACGGTTGAATAGTTTATATACAAGTTCTTTAAATTATGTTCTGAAACATAAGGGCGTTGTAATTTCTTTGGTGGGTGTTTTATTCATTGGATCAATTATTACATTCTTTACGCTGGGCAGAAGTTTTTTGCCGGCCTTTAATGAAGGTACACTGACCATAAATACAATTACTCAACCGGGACTCTCTCTAGAAGCCAGCTCAAAATTGAATGAACAACTCGAAGAAAAATTGCTGGATATGGAGGAAATCAAGTATGTTTCACGCCGTTCTGGCAGAGCCGAACATAGTGCTCACATGCATGGTGGTTCATATTCATCTGAAATCGATGTGCCATATCAGTTGCAGGAGCGTTCGAAATCAGATTTTTTACGAGAACTGAGATCCAAAGTAAGTGATCTTCCCGGGCTCAATGTAAATGTCGGGCAGCCGCTCTCCCATCGTATCGATCATATGTTATCAGGAACAAGTGCTAATATTGCTCTGAAGATATTTGGTGAAGATTTGAACCGAATGTATGCTCTGGGACAATCCATTACAGAAGAAGTCAAAACTATTCCTGGCATCGTTGATCTGAGAATTGCTCCTCAGGTAGAAGTTCCCCAATTAAAAATTCAACCCAAGCGTAAAATGTTAGCAAAATATGGCATAACTATTAATCATTTTAATGAATTTATTCATGCTGCTATTGCCGGTGAAAAAGTATCACAGGTATTTGAGGGGAACCGGAATTTTGATTTTATTCTACGCTATGACAAAAATTATCGCAGCACATTCGAACAGCTTAAAAATAGTCTCATAGATTCTCCAATTAACGGAAAAATTCCTCTGCATTATATTGCTGAGATCAGCTCCAGATCGGGCCCCAATGTGATCAACCGGGAAAATGTACAACGCAAATTAGTTGTATCTGCCAATGTTGCCGAACGGGATCTGCATGGAGTAATTAGTGATATAAAGCATAGGATTCAACAAAAAGTTGAGGTTCCGGAAAACTACTGGATTGAATATGGTGGACAATTTGAAAGTGAAGCCCGCTCCTCAAAAATTATTCTGATCACTTCTTTATTTGCAATTTTGATTATTTTTATGATGCTCTTTCATGAGTTCAAATCAGCCAAAATAGCAGGTATTATTATGTTAAATTTACCTCTGGCATTAATAGGTGGAATATTTGCTATTCGATTTACTTCCGGAATCTTGAGTATTCCCGGTTTAATAGGTTTTATAACTCTCTTTGGCATTGCATCCAGGAATGGTATCCTGCTGTTGTCACGATTTCAAGTGCTGGAAAATCAGGGGCTTTGTATGCGTGATAGAATTCTCGAGGGAGCCAGTGAGCGCTTGAATCCAATTATGATGACAGCTCTGACAGCTGTATTTGCGCTGATCCCGCTTGCTTTACGTGGTAGTCAGCCTGGAAATGAAATCCAAAGCCCGATGGCGATTGTGATTTTAGGTGGACTTATCTCATCAACATTCCTGAATATATATGTCCTACCTGTTATTTATAATTTGTTTTGCAATTCAAAAAGGAGCTAGTATAAATGAAAAAAATACAATCTATTTTAATATTACTGATTATTTTTACAATTGCTTATTCCCAGGAATCTTTTGATAGGCATTTAAACCAGATTTTACAAAACAATCCCGAGTTAAAAGCAGTTGAGCAAAAAGGACAAAGTTCAATCTATAATTCCAAGGATAAGTTGCTACCCCTGGACCCGGACTTAGAATATAAATTTAAAGAGAATGATAATTATGAAGCCGGTATTACCCAGAAATTGAAGTTTCCCTCCTATTATTTTTTGCAATACAGGGCCTACAAACTCACCAAGGAACAGCAGCAACTAGTACAGGATGCTTTTGTTGTAAAACTCCTGGAAGAAGCGGCGATAAAATTTAATTGGCTAATATATCTAGACAAACAAATTGAGATCCAAGAAGACAGAATGCAGCGAGCTGATAGTTTAAATAAATTATTCAAGCAACAATTGCAACAGGGCGAGATATCTCAATTACCATTTAATCGCTCCAAACTACATTTATTGGAGTATAAAACTAGCTTGAAAGACCTGCGAGAAAAGAGAAAAGAGGTGCTCCAGAATCTAATAAAATTGAATGGCGGGCAGAAATTAGAGTTCAATCTAGAAAATTATCAACCTGTTCTTAGTTTTCCAAAATTTAATGATTACAAGGAGAAATATTGTAAACGGGATCCGGAAATTAAATTGGCTCAACTGAACTCTGATTTAAGCAGTAAAAATCTGCAAATAGCAAAACATCAATGGCTACCTGATTTTAAAATTGGTGTTCATACCGATAAAATGAAAAACGCAAATATGCATTTTGGAATATCAATACCGCTCTGGAAAGAGAGAAATAGGGTTAAGCAGGCCAAAGTAGACCTCAATTCTCAAGAGTATAATGAAAAAAATATCATTACAACGAGAGAATCTGAATTAAAAAATCTATATTCTGAATATAAAAAATGTAAGCATCAGTATTTTGAATATAAAAACATATTGAATAAAGATAGGACTTTAGAATTACTTGAAAAGAGCTTTGAATCAGGAGAAATTTCTGCCATCAATTATTATCAGGAAATTGAAAAATTGTATCAATATCAAGATAAATTACGGCAATTACGAAGAGATATTGCGATTTTAGAAGTTATTCTTGAGAATTATAAATTATTGGATCTTAAATCCTCGCAAAATTAAAAGAATTTTTGAATGTATTATTCTGAGTCAGGTCTCGATTACAAGTGATATTTTCTAATAGAAAAAGAACTGAAATTACAGAGGAATAAACCATATTTTTTACTTGTAATTTTATTAAATCTTGTCTATAATTCTACTCGATATATAAGGTTATTGAAATATAAAATCGGAGAGTATTTAATGTATCCATTTAGCAAAGTTGAAAATAAATGGCAGAAAAAGTGGGAAGAGGAAAAAACCTTTAAAGCCGAAGATTGCGCAGATCAGCCCAAGTATTATGTGCTGGATATGTTTCCCTATCCTTCGGGCTCGGGCCTTCACGTAGGCCATCCGGAAGGCTATATTGCAACTGATATTGTGGCTCGCTACAAAAGAAAGAATGATTTTAATGTCCTGCATCCAATGGGTTGGGATGCCTTTGGATTGCCTGCTGAGAACTATGCTCTAAAAACAGGAACCCATCCGAGGGTTACTACCAAGAACAATATAGCCACTTTTAAACGTCAGATAAAATCCTTTGGCTTCTCCTATGATTGGGATCGTGAAATTAATACTACAGATCCGGAATATTATAAATGGACACAGTGGATATTTCAACAATTATATAAAGAAGGTCTGGCCTATCAGGCAGAAGTTTCAGTGAATTGGTGCCCGGAACTGAAGACAGTTTTGGCCAATGAAGAAGTTATCGATGGGAAATCCGAACGCGGTGGCCATCCGGTTATTCAGAAACCTATGCGCCAGTGGGTATTAAAAATCACCGATTATGCAGAAAGATTGTTGGAAGACCTGGATATCATCGATTTTCCCGAAAGCATCAAAGAAATGCAAAGAAACTGGATTGGCAAATCTGAGGGAGCAGACGTATATTTCAAAATTGCCGGAACCGATGAAAGATTGAAAGTTTTTACAACCCGCCCCGATACCCTTTTCGGAGCAACTTACATGGTGGTTGCACCTGAACATCCAATTTTAGAGGAGCATGTTTCCGAAGAGTATATCAAAGAAGTGCAGGATTATAAAGAACAGGCAATGCGGAAAACGGATCTGGACAGAAAGGAATTGTCAAAGGAGAAAACGGGTGTCTTTACAGGCATTTACGCAATTAATCCGGTAAATGGAGAAGAAATTCCCGTCTGGACTTCAGATTATGTTTTAATGACCTATGGAACCGGAGCAATTATGGCAGTCCCCGGACATGATCAGCGGGATTGGGAATTTGCTAAAAAATTCGGAATGCCGATTATTGAAGTTATCTCTGGTGGTAATATTGAAGAAGAAGCCTACGAAGGTGATGGTGAACTCGTCAATTCTGAATTTCTCAATGGCCTTAATGTAGATAAAGCCAAAGACAAAATCATAAAATGGCTGGAAGATAAAGACCTGGGAGAAAAGAAAGTTCGCTACAAACTCCGAGATTGGGTCTTTTCCAGACAACGTTACTGGGGTGAGCCCTTTCCTCTGCGAATCCACAAAGAGAGTGGTGAAGTAGAATTATTAGACAAAGATGAACTTCCTTTAATGTTACCCAAAATCGATAAATATGAATTGAGTGGTACCGGCGAATCGCCTCTGGCAAATATTGACAATTGGGTCGAATTCACTGATCCTGAAACCGGTGAAAAATATGGCTATGATACGAATACAATGCCCCAATGGGCCGGGTCCTGCTGGTATTACCTCCGCTATCTCGATCCTCATAATGATGAAAAACCATGGGATCAGGAAAAAGAAAAATACTGGATGCCCGTGGATCTATATATTGGTGGTGCTGAGCATGCTGTATTGCATCTATTATATGCTCGTTTCTGGCATAAAGTCCTCTTTGATCTGGGCTATGTCAGCACTCCCGAGCCTTTTCAAAAACTTGTTAATCAGGGTATGATCCTGGGTGAAGATGGTGAAAAGATGAGCAAATCCCGGGGTAATGTTATTAATCCTGACGATGTGATCGAAGAATACGGGGCTGATACTTTTCGTCTCTATGAAATGTTTATGGGGCCCCTTGATCGAGATAAACCCTGGAATACCGATAGTATCAAAGGTATCTCTCGCTTTCTCAACCGGGTCTGGGATATGTTGATCGACCAGGACGGAAATCTCAAAGGAAATGTAAAAGATGTTGAACCGGATGAAGATCTAAAAACTGCAACCCATAAAGCGATTAAAAAAGTTACTGAGGACATGAATGAACTAAGATTCAATACTGCTATTTCAGAATTAATGGTTCTTAGCAAAGAGCTGGGAAAGCAATCGGAAATTCCTATTTCTGTAGTTAAAAAGTTCATCAACTTGTTAAATCCTATGGCTCCTCATATAACCGAAGAAATTGCTGATAAACTGGGTATGAAAGAACTTGCTTATTACGAATGGCCGGAATGGGAAGAAGAAATAGTCAAAGAAGAAACTATTGAAATGGCTGTCCAGATAAATGGCAAAGTTCGCGGTCAATTCGAGATTGAAAAAGACGCTGATAAGGAAAAATGTCTGGAAAAAGCCCTGGCCGTTGAAAATGTGCAAAGACATTTGGAAGGTGTCGAGTTAGTCAAAAAAATCGTAGTGCCAAATAAACTCGTAAGTCTGGTTGTTAAATAAGAAAAGAACATAAATTTATATGCAAGGGGGTAAAGTCAGTCGAATCAGACTTTATCCTCTTTTTATATATACGTAAGAGAAAATATGATTTCAAATAAAAAAGTATTAGTTCTATATTCAGGCGGTCTTGATTCCCGGTTGGCTGTGAAATTATTAAAAGAAAATGAGAATCGTGTGGAAGCCATATTTTTTAATCTACCTTTTAACTCTGATAAGGCAGCCAAAGATGAATTCCTGGAAGACCAGAATGTTGAGTTGCACATAATTAATTGTTATAGTGAACCCTGGTTAACAGGCTTTCTGAATGTTCTTAGAAATGCTGAACATGGATACGGTAAGGGATACAATCCATGCAAAGACTGTAAAATTTTTATGAAATCGGTGGCCCAGGAATTTGCTCGCAAAAATGGTTTTGATTGTCTGGCTACAGGTGAGGTGATGGGCCAAAGACCGATGTCCCAGACCAGGGAATCTGAAGATTTGATTGATAGTAAAATTGATATGGAGGTTGTAAAACCACTTGAAGAAATAGGGATAAGAGGCCGTTCCCGAGACAGACAATTCGAACTTGCAAAAAAATATGGTATTAAGAATTATCCTACTCCAGCGGGTGGCTGTCTCCTGACAGATAAACAATTAAAATTAAAGTATAAAACATTGATTGAAAATAATTTGATTAATGGAGATACAGTTTATTTGTTAAATGTAGGGCGTCATTTTTTTCTATCCGAGAACAAAGAATGGTATGTTGTAGCAAGGGATGAGCAGGAATGTGGTGTCATAGAGAAATATGAAAATGTTATTCAATCAGGAAAAGGCAAGCCTGCTGTTTTTTATACTGCAAACAATATCAGTGATGTTGTTAAAAAACGGGCTTTGGAACTTCAGAAGGCCTACCAAAAACACGAAGACCAATCTCTCTATAATAAATATCAACAATGGAAGATATAAATCTAATCACATTATTTTTGATTGCAATCAGTTTAGCAATTGATGCTTTTGCCATATCGATTGCCATCGGGTCTGTGATTAGAATTTTACGGGTTAGGCATGCACTCAGAGTTGGATTATTTTTTGGGATTTTTCAAGGGGTAATGCCAATTATAGGCTGGAGCGCTGGTATGACTTTTATGAAATATGTCGATATGACTGGCCCTTTTATAGCCTTTGTAATATTAATTTTTCTGGGTGGTAAAATGGTGTATGAGTCGCAAAAAATGGAAACCAGTGCTTTACCTGCCAATCCTCTCAATTTTATGCCCTTATTGTTATTCGCTATTGCAACGAGTATTGATGCTCTGGGTGTGGGATTTAGTTTTTCCTTTATTCAAGTAACTGTCATTATGCCCGCTATAATTATTTCTG
>JAIPHI010000138.1 GCA_021735285.1 Fidelibacterota bacterium
CTTGAGAAAGAACTTGGTTTAGAAAAATTTAGCAAAATTATAGATAATCTATTTTCAAATCCAAATCGTCTCGAAAAAATGGGCCAGCAGGCAAAAAATTTATCCAACCCTCTGGCTACTGAAGAAATTGTAAAGGATATTATTTCAATTATGGGAATTCAATGAGTCAACAATTGCCAAATAAAATACATTTCGTCGGTATTGGTGGTATTGGTATGTCAGGCCTGGCTGAGTTTTTACACAGAGAAGGTCATGACATCACAGGGTCCGATCTCAAAAATTCTGAAAATACTAAAAGGCTTGAAAATATAGGTATCAAAATATATTACAAACATGATATTACCAATCTAAGCAATCCCGAAATGGTTGTATATTCTTCCGCTATCCCTGACAATAATCCAGAAATCAATGTAGATAATGTACCTGTGATCAAGAGAGCTAAACTTCTCAACCGGGTTATGCAACAGCGTAAGTACCAAATTACAATTAGCGGAATGCACGGCAAAACTACCACTGCCTCTCTGCTAACTCACATTTTCACTAAAGCAGGTTACGATCCATCTGCATTATTAGGAGGAGTTTTACAAGGAACAGGCTCCAATATTCGTTATGGACAAGGGGATTATTGCATTGTGGAAGCAGATGAATATGATCGTTCATTTTTAGAATTATATCCGACCCATACAATCATAACAAATGTTGAAGCAGAACATATGGATATCTACGACTCTCTTGATGATATAAAACAATCTTTCCTGAAATTTGCCCAAAGAGTGCCTGATCAAAAAGATATTATTGCTTGTCTTGATGATAATAATCTGAGTGATATATTACATCAAATTTCCAATGTATCCAGCTATGGTATTGAGCAAAATGCTGATTATAGAGCCAGAAATTGCAAATTAGAAACTGATAAGAGTATTTTTCAGCTTGTAATTAATGATAAAAACATGGGCGAGATAGAAATCGGATTACAAGGTAAACATAATATTCTAAACGCACTGGCTTGCATTGGCATGGCAGATAGATGTGGCATTAAACTGCAACAGATCTCAAAAGCCTTAGCCAGCTATTCCGGTTCCAGGAGACGAATGGAAATTCGCTATCAAGATAATAATTATACACTTATTGATGATTATGCGCATCATCCTACTGAGATCAAGGCTACTCTGCAAGCAATCCGGGAATCCAGGAATAATCCTATTATTGCTATTTTTCAACCTCATTTATATTCCAGAACAAAAGAATTTTACCGGGAATTCGCCCAGGCTTTAAAATTGGCTGACAAAGTGTTCGTAAGTGAAATTTATCCGGCCCGAGAAGAACCAATTCCGGGCATTACAAGCAGATTAATCACAGAGCAAGATTCACAGCTCAAATATTGTCAAAAAGAAAAGATTGTCGATATAATCCTGGATATAATCGAACCAGGTAGCATTGTAATCACCCTTGGTGCCGGAGATATCAATACAATACATTCAGAATTAATTAAAAAAATCCAAAATAATAAGACCTAATATGAATTTTAAAAATAAAAAAAAGAAGAAGATAAAATATACGGTATTTTTTACTGGCACTATTTTAATTCTATCTTCTATTGCCTATTTATCATATAAATGGTGCACATTTCGACAAATATTTCGCATTGATAAAATAGATATTACAGGATGCTATATTATTACCGAACAGGACATAATGAATAAAATCCAAAAACTCGTCAAAGACAAAAGCCTTAAACAGATTAATTGTCAAAAGATCCAAAACTCAATTCAGGAAATGCAATTTGTTAAGGCCAGTAACGTGATCAAACGCTTCCCTGCAAAATTGCAAATCCAAATCATTGAAAGAATACCATTATGCTACTTGATTAACTCTGATAACAATTATTTGCTTGATGCAAAGGGCACTCTTTTACCTATTCCGGATAACTCATTGAACTCTAATTTACCTCTTATCACAGGCTATCAACTAGCCGAGTCTGTTGATTATGGAGAGCAAATTAGCTCTCAAAAATTAAAAAATTCAGTAGCTCTTTTTGCCGACCTAAAATCCCAAGTCCCGGAAGCATTTAATATAATTTCCGAGTTGAATTATAATACAAATTCCGAACAATATATGCTTTATCTAAATACAAATACTAAGATATATTTGGGTACAAATGATATTAAACAAAGGCTAAATGTATTGATTCACTTTTTAAAACAAATCCCTGATAATATTGAAATTGGCAGGTATGAATATCTTGATATGAGATGGAAAGATCAAATAGTAGTTAAACCTAAAAATATTTAAGAATAATTAATAAAGGAGGAATGAAATGGATTATAGTGCAATTGAGAAAAAATGGAGTAAAGTGGATTATCGTTTTAATGAATTTTTAAATCTTTATAAAAATGGCAAAGTAAAAAAGGATGATGAATTAAAATTCATCTCATCCCAACTCAAAAACACTTTCATCAAGGCAAAAGAATCCTATAGCCTGATTATGTTAGAAGATGAAAAAGAACAACTTAACAGTGATTACAGATTACATAAGCGCTGTAATGATTTTCTGGAGATATACAATCAGTTCAAATATACTCATCAGAGGTCATAATATTGTACTCAGATTCTAATTTATTTTGTCAGCATGATGGAAGTATTTACCTAGATGAAATGATTTGTAATCTTAGTAGAATCGTCATAATGCCATTATTAAAAAGGATTTAAATGAGTACCACAGTTACAACCCTGGATATAGGTTCGAGTAATATAAAGGCCACTATAGCAGAACTAAACAATGGTTACAAACCTACAATTATCGGTTCAGTGATTGGTGAATCCAGGGGTATAAAAAACGGCGAAATTGTTAATATGCAAGAAACCTCCGAAGCATTGAAAGAGGTAACAGAAAATCTAAAAAAGAAAACAAATTATGATTTTCGTGAATGTTTATTAACAATAACCGGTACTCATATTAAAGGCATAGACACTAATGGTTTAATCTCCACTTCTCGAAAAAATAATGCAGGAGTAGAGGAGCCTGGTATAATTACAAGTGCTCATATTGAGAAGGTTAATCAAAAAGTAGAAGAGAATAGTATGGCCTGTCCTCTCCCGGTGGATAGAGAGATTCTCCATATTTTTCCCAAAGAATATATAGTTGATAATCGTAGAGGGATCATAAGTCCGAAGGACCTTACCGGAAGACGGCTTGAAATTAAGGCGCATTTAACAATTTATAGCACAACTGCTGCCAGAAATCTAACCCGTTGTTTAAAGAAGGCAGGTATAAAAGTTAAAAAAATTGTCTTGCATTCTTTGGCATCCTCTTATTCAACTTTATCGGAAGATGAAAAAGAGCACGGTACAATTCTAATCGATCTTGGAGCTGATACTACTAATATTATTTATTATAGGCAGGGTCAAGTTCACTTCACGGGATTTGTACCTCAAGGCGGAGAAAACGTAACACGAGATATTGCCCGTATGTTACAAATATCTTCCAAAAATGCTGAAAAGCTAAAAATCGAACACGGTTATGCGCTGCAAGATTTAGTACAAAATAATAAAATTCTGGAGATAAAGGGCCTTTCCGGTCACGCTTCAAAAGAAATAAGGAAAAAAGAATTAGCCGAATACATAGAAGCCAGAATGCGAGAGATATTCCAGGAAGCAAAGGTTCAAACTGGAAAAATCAATACTCCTCTCGTTAATAATCCACCTGTGGTTCTAACCGGAGGAGGCTCCTTAATAAACGGTTGTGAAAAGTTATGTGGGGAAATATTTCACTCCAGCTGTAGAATAGCGAAACCGGTCAACTTGCAGGGCAATCTGGATAATATTAGCTCTCCCCTATTTTCTGCTGCTACCGGTCTGATTCATTATGCTAATAAGAATTCAAGCGAAAGTAAAGCCAAAGAATTACTTCAGAAAACACCAGTAGATCTTAGTTTTTTAGAAAAAATAAAAAATTTTATTGACAGAATTATGTGAAAAGAAAGAGGTAATTATGTTATTTGAATATGATGAAAAATTTAAAACTCAAGGCGCCATTATTAAGGTACTTGGAATAGGTGGTGCAGGTTGCAATGCTATCAACAGAATGATCGAATCTAACATGCAGGGAGTTGAATTTATCGCTATCAATACCGATGTGCAGGACCTTGCAGTTAGTAGAGCCGATATAAAATTACAAATTGGAAGAGAAGAGACAAATGGGCTGGGTGCCGGAGCAAAACCGGAAATTGCCAGACGAGCTGTCAAAGAAAATATTGATCAAGTACAAGATATTATCAAAGAAACTGATATGGTCTGCATTACAGCTGGCATGGGAGGCGGCACAGGAACAGGAGCAGCACCTATAATTGCTCAAGCTGCCAGAGATCGCGGATGTTTAACTCTGGCAATCGTGACAATGCCATTTGAATTTGAGGGCCCTAATAAACATAGAGTAGCAGAAAAAGGTCTTCAGGAAATAAAAAATAATGTTGACACCCTGATAGTTGTTCCTAATCAGCAACTTATAAAAATCGTAGATAGCGATACAAGTTTTGACGAGGCTCTCCATATAGCGGATAATATACTCCATCAAGCTGTCAAAAGTATTACCGATCTGATTAACAGTCAGGGCGTTTTCAATCTGGATTTTGCAGATGTGAAAACCATTATGAAAGACAAAGGTGAGGCAATTATGGGAACAGGAGTGGCCTCAGGAGAGGCCCGGGCTTCACTGGCCGCTCAACAGGCAATTTCCAGTCCTCTTTTGGATAATACAAGTATTCAAGGTGCAAATGGAATTTTGATTAATATTATTGGGGACGAAAATTTAACTCTTTTTGAAGTAGAAGAAGCCTGCAAAATAATTCGTGAAGAAGCTGGTACTGATTCCGATACTATTGTTGGCATTATTAAAGATGAAGATTTGGAAGATGAAATTGTCATCAATGTGATCGCGACCGGAGTACAGCGAGAAGAAATAGACGAAAGTTTACCTACTATGGGGGAAACAAACTACCAGGAAGATGACGAGATTGAAGAAAAGAAACAAGAAAAAGAGGAAATAGAAGAAGAGCCGGTAAAAAAACAATTCGAGTTAGAAAATAACTTTGATGAAGAGGAAAATACATTTTCAGACTTTTCTTCTGGTGAAAAGGAATATGAGAACAAACAGAAGAAAAGAGAAGATAAAGAAATCCCCAGTATTATCCGGAAAAACATGAAACTCTTCGAATAATAGCTTTGACCATAATTTTAACCAATGAGGCTGGCATGATCAGATTCACGGAAGAAATCTACGATCTTGAATATAATCACAGTAAAAATTGCTATACTTTTGAAAATAATAGGATCAAAAATATAGGTCAAAGTTCAAACCGCAAACAAACCCAAAAAAAGTGTGCGATGAAAAATAAGGATCCTAAACAGAGAAAAGGATCCAGGATTGATATTTATGTTTTTTGAAAACGTGATACACCAATGTATCCGTTATACCTCTAATCAAGACCAGGATTCATAATACATGAATATAATAATAAATTTAAAATCCATACATGAATGCATTTAAAAAAAGAAGGCTTTTTACAATGATTCAATGTTTATTTTTCTCATTATGAAACAACGTCTCTATGTAAAACACTTTTTAAAAGTCGATGCATTGTTACATTGAATATATGGATTTTATACTAAATTTAATTCACGATGTAAGTTTTTGTTTTTCTTATGTTTTTAATCATATATGTAAGGAAGACAAACTTGTTTTTCATTTTTTACGATTGTGGTATAAAAATTGACTTACTTATAAGTACAATGAAAAGATATAATAAAATATTGGAAAACTATAATGAATAGGATAATAAGTGTCATCATTTTAATTTTTTGTTTGTTTTGCTTTAGTTGTGAGACTTTGATCCAGCCAGATGACCGGGAAAGAAAAATCAATGATATAGAAACTCCCTTTGATTTTTCAACAGCTCGAGAGGTAGATGTTACAATAAAAGCTGAGAATGAGGCTGGCGAAGCAGTATCAAGAGTATATTTTGAACTATTAAAAGATGAGCATCTGCTCTCTACAGGACAAACGAATAATACAGGCGAGTTTAATTCAACTATTGTTATTCCTACTTATCTTCAGTCTTTGACAATCAGGTCCAGAGCAGGTCAAAAAGAAGTTTCTGTGACAAATGGAGATATTGATTATACTTATAAAATTGATAATAAAACCAATAATTCAACAAATTCCCTTAAAAAGAATACAGCAGCTACTTGTTATAGCTATAACGTCCATTATACACAGGAAATAAGAAATAGTTGTATAAAATTCGAAGATGCCGGATATTGGCCTGGAGAATGGGAAGAGGATCCTCTGGGTGAAGATGGACTGGTTGAGACTGATATTTTTATAATTAAAGTTCAAGATAGTGTTGAAACCATCAATCTCACTCTTAAAGCCGGCCCTTCTACTGAAGAGGTAACATTAAATGGTGTTGGGGATTCCAAAAGTGCGCTGGGTTTTGAATGCACATTCGTAAGTAGAAGTTATGCCTGGTGGGAGACCTACCAATATAAAATTGGAATCACCAGTGATGATGTAAAAGGTCGGGGCCGATGGGGTACAAAAGCTCTTAGCAATGTTGAATTTTGTTTTGGAAATGGAAGTACTGTTGATCAGGCTGATTATTGGACTAAAAGATACAGTGGTTGTACACAAGAAGCGCCTGATGGAATTGATAATGATTATGACGGCTTTATTGATGAAGGTTTTGAGGATTTAGATGCTGATAACGACGGAGTAGTCGATGCTAACGATGCTTATCCGGACGATCCGGAGAAAGCCTTTAACAATTATTATCCTGATAAAGATCAGTTCGGTACTCTTGCATATGAAGATAAATGGCCTATCCAGGGTGATTATGATTTTAACGATCTAATCATCGGTTATAATTTTAATCATGTTGTCAAAAATATTGAAGGTGGTACTAATCAAGTAGTTCAAATTGACGCTAGTCTGGTAGTCAGAGCAACCGGTGCCAGATACGAAAATGGTTTTGGA
>JAIPHI010000139.1 GCA_021735285.1 Fidelibacterota bacterium
CCACCAATCCCAGGCAACCTTACCCGGATTTATCCAGTCTGTTGCTTTCATCTTACAGGGTTGAGCCAGTTTATATACCATCTGAGATTCGATCAATTCTTTATCATTATCAGTAATGATCATCAGCCGCCAGGGGAAGTTCCGAGCCCCTTTTGTTATAGCTAGATAATCAGCATATTTTTTAACCGGAACATCTCGATCACTGGTTTGTTCTGTTTTTAAGGGATAATGCGGGAATATGGCTTTTAGTGAAGTATTTGATTTCTCTTTACCAGTTAAATAGAATCCGGGATAATCGTATAAATCTGACTCCGATATAAAAACCTTTGTACCATTCTCAAAATCAACAAGGACCGGAATGGAACTGAACTTTTCGCCAATTTCACTGAGTTTCAGATGTTTGTATTCTCTTTCCTGGTGAGTGTACATACTTTCTTCTTCGGGAAAATATATTTTGCGATCTTGATTGAAATTGTACTCTATAGTTTCTGAATTAACAGTAATATCATTTGCAAAACTAGTTTTAAATCTATAGGCGACTCCATCATTATAAGCTCGAAAGATAAGTGACCAATTATTAAAATCTATTTCTAACTGTCTATAATCATTGTCAATAGCCGAACTTTTCTGTTTAACAACAGGTTTAATCGTATTTTGATTTGAAACCTTTGCACTATTAATAATTTTCGGATTTTGGCCCAGTATGCCTTTCGAAATGTCCATTTTAATTTGAGAAGGATGTAAAATTGTGGTCTTCCCTTTCTTAACAGAATAATAAATATTTTTTTCTACACTAATTGTCACCAGGATGTTTTGATCAGGAGAAACAACTTTAAACTCCTCTGTGAAACAAAAAGAAGCTAATAAAATAATGATCAGAATTAATTTTCTCATCTCCAACTCCCCATTTATTATAATAGATTAAGATGGTTCCTATATAAATTGTTTCGTATTTTACCAATAATTAATATAATAATCAAAAAGTTTATTTCATTGTATCTGGAATACCCCCGTTTTCCAAATAATAATTATTTTGAGTAATAATTTCACATAAACTATTTTATTGATTTTTTTACCGGCATTATAATTAAATGCGTCTTGAAAATTTAGGAGCGGAACGTTAAAAAAGTATTTTACAGCGGGTCAGTCACATAGCCTTATATTTACCTGGAGAACTTCAAGTTGGAGTAAAGAATGAGTTTTATTCACTCGTAAAATGGAGCATTAAAATATTTTTAGTGAAGCGAGCTGAATTTTAGCATTTAATTATCCCGCCGGCGCCCTTTGGGTTACTTTTGTGGCGAGACAAAAGTAACAACATAATAAGAAATTATAAACATAATAAATAAATTTTAATTGCAATTAATTATTTATTTTGCAGAAACGATAGCAGGGCACTTTTTTCAACGAGGAAAAAAGTTCGCAAAAACTCGCCCGCTGGATAAAAAAAGACTAAAATTCCATCCATTCCGCTAAACCAATATGAACTCACCCTATCAGGTTCAAACATATATTGGTTCTTAACGCTCCATTCATGGAATTTCTTAACGCCTTTTTTTTATAAGGCGGGAAAATTAAAATTAATAAACAATAACTTATAGGATATTATTGCAATTTTAAGGGGATCCCAGGTTTATTTCATTGCATCAAATGCTAGAATCTAATTACATTGAAACAGTCCAAGTATTCCAAAAAAATGGGCTGTACACTTTTTTAAGCATACAGCCCGTTACCTTTAATCTAACACCAAGTACTAATCATCCCCATTCACAACTCTAACATAAATCGTGCCTACTGAAACTGAGCCAGCAATTCCGAGTACAACCTTACCATTGTGATCTCTAAGATTGTTCAATTCCTTATCTCTGATGGGTAAACTTGAGTAAAAATAGTGGCCATATTTACGGGAAGGAACTACTACCTCCCATTTATATAAACCAGGCGCTTGTATATCGGGAAAATCTTTACCAAGCCAACTGCCATCTTCATTCTGGGCAATAGGAGTCATAGGCATGTTTTCTACCAATTCTACAGAATCCGGACTATAAATTCTTCTTGCAATAATCCAAAAAACAGTTGCCTTCTCTTCGGTAGTCCAGACTAATTTACCTCCCTTTCCTCTTTCTATTATCAAGGTATCACCGCCTCGCTTAGCATCGGAAAGGGTTTGAAAGACCGGTGGTTTTAGCGGTGATACTTCACCGGTTATAACAGTATCGTCTTTGCTAAATTCAAATTCATATGTTTTGGAATAATCAATTTTATCTATATAAATTTGATCCGGAATATAACCACCATAATGCACAGTCTCTTCAACTTCTGTATCCGGATTTTCAACATATTGAAAATCATCGGCTTGATGACTCCATTTAAAGTCTATTATTTTTTTACCACTTACTTTTTCATAGAGAACGACCTCGTAGGTTGAATCGTGAACCTGAGGTAAAATTTCATCCAATTCATCTATATGTGGCTCTCCTTCAGTCGGTTGACCGTCACCTCTTCCACCCTGAGCCGGACTCAATCCAGCTTCACCATCAGGGTCATCGCCAATATCATCATTTAAGGGTTCTCCATCATCCCATTTACCATTTCCATTCAAATCCTCATAAGATGTCCAGTCCCCATCATTATCCTCTCCATCATATAGCTCCGTATCAGTCACTAAAATAGTTCTGTCAATTCTTACAATTGATTCAGATAAGTTAGTTGTATTCAAAATCGCTTCGATTCTTGGTTCGGACTCATATTCTTTAAAATCATCTTCAAATTTGGTAATGGGAACCTCTTTATCGCAGTTACTTATAATCAAAATAATAAAAACACTAACCGATAATATTAATTTTCTAAATAAACTCATCATTGATATCTCCTATTATTTATATTTTAAATTCAAAACCAATAGATGGTATGATCGGAAACATACTAATCGCTGTAACTTCTGAAGGTGATCTATCATGTCTCCAATAGTAAAACAAGGTGTTGAAATGATTGGTAAAATTTATGATCTGAAATTTGAATTTACCTTCAATATCAAAAGGATAGATATTTCTAACCCAGCTGATATCACTTCTAAAATATACCGGATATCTGGCGGAATTTCGTTGACCCACTATATTTCTTAGTTCAGAATAAGGATTTAGATAATTCCCCATATTACTTTGAGAAAAAGTCTTACCAACTACAGGAGTGTATGGTTGACCAGAGGCCGATTTAATTGTCAATCCGAAACTATTTTTAGAGTTCAATTTATAGCTTAGAACACAGTTAAAAGAATGAGGTTGATCATATTTAGGATTATATACTTCATCCGCAGATTTTTCTATCTTACCATCACTGTTAAAATCCACTCTTCGATATAATTTACTATAACTGTAGCCTATCCAGCCTGAAAATTTTCCAACCGATTTTTTCAGTAATAATTCGATCCCCCAGGCTTCCCCCTTACCTTCTATGAAGTCATCTTTATCTATGGAAGGATCATTCTTGGGATTATTTACCATCAAGTTACTGTAAGGCTTATAATAACCTTCTATACTGGCAAAAAATTTATTTCCAAATCTGCGTTCGAAACCCAAAATATAGTGTTGACAGGTTTGAGCATCCAGATGTTCAGGTACTGTACCCCAAAAATTAACAAAATTTATAATTTCCTCTTCATGATTCTGAGTAAAAATAAATTGATTGTAAATTCCCCAGCTTACTTTGAGACTGGAATTATCACTCAGCAGATACTTTAGTCCGATTCTTGGATCATAGTAATTATGTTCATGGCCATTATACCTGCTAATTCGCAACCCGGTTTGCACTGATAATAGATTATTTACTTTCCATTTATCCTGAAGGAAAACACCAAATATGTTGACATTTCTATTCTGATCCAAGAATGTAATATCCTGTATCTTTTGATAGGTTTTCATATTTATATTTTTAAGTTCAAATCCTGTGGTAATAGTATGATGGTCAGTGGCATAAAAATTCAATTCTTCCTTTAGAGTCCAATCTTGCAAACTAACCTCTTCCAGATAATTAATCGTAGATTCATAGGCTTTACCATCTTTAAGCGAATCCATCTGGCTAATTTCGGCATTCAAATCCCAATCATAATTAGTGTGATATAAAGATGTCACCGAATGAATTTTAGTATTCGGAACATGCCGCCATCTTAAACCGGAAGTATAATTACCCCAGTCAAAATCAATCCCAAATCCTCCTCCATTATCATCATCAAAATCCATTTCAAGAAAATCCCGACCAAAATAACCACAATAGGTGAGCCGGTCTTTATCTGTAATATCCTGAATAACTTTTGCCTGTGAATCCCAGAAGTAATACTTACCGGGTAGCTCATCGTCATTAAAAGCGTAATAGGCCTGAGCCAGTTTATCAAAATAGGTTCTTCTACCAGCCAGCATCCAGGAACCATTGCCAACCGGCCCTTCTGCTAAAAATTTACTGGTCAACATACTGACTTCACCACTAAGACCACTTAGATTAAAATAATCTCCAAACTTTGAATTTTTAAATAATAGTTTTTTTCTGGAGTTACCTTCACGGGAAGTAATATTTAAAACAGAAGAGTTGCGATTACCATATTTAGCATTGAAGCCACCTGCAATAAATTCAGCATCGGATATTGCCTTTGCATTAAATGTAGAAAAAACACCGCCTAGATGATAGGGGTTATAGATTTCAATACCATCTAGCATAATTAGATTCTCATCCGGACTGCCGCCACGTACTACAAGGGCTGATGAAAAATCATTTTTACTTTTGACACTGGGCGTCATCTGCAAAGTGCGGAATACATCCTGTTCAACAAAAGCAGGAGTAAGGAGGATATCTTTCATAGTAATATTGATTCTACTGGTTTCTACTTTGTCTTTGAAACGCTGTTCTTCAGCAGTGACAGTAACTCCCTGAGTCTGAATATCTGTGGGAACTATTTCGAGATCAACACGTTTATCTTGATTTTCTATAATTTTGATAGAAGTACTGAAACTTTTATAGCCCATCATACTTACAAACAGATTGTACTTCCCTGCTGGTACATCCAAAATAACAAAGCGCCCATGCACATCAGTTGCATCCCCCAGATCTGTTCCTTTTAGAATAACATTAGCATAAGGAATAGGTTCGCCAGTTTCTGTATCCTTAATATAACCAGATAGATCACCACCTGGATTGGCAGTCGCAATTGTAACCATTATGAGTATTAAAATTATCAATCTCTTAAGTAAAATGTTCATTTTCAAAATAACCTCCTAAAATTCAAATTAACTATTAATTTCAAAATTTGCGTTGAATATTAATCAACTCTGGAACCAAATAAAATGAGCAAGGTCACAGATATTGATACCTATTAAAACTCTTTGTGAAAATATTTACATTAAAAATTTCGATTCTTCAGTATTAACAAAAGCTTGCTAAATATTGCATTCTGCTAATTTTCAAATTTCTTGATTTAAAATAGCCATGTTTTTGAAGAATATTTATAAAAATTGTTGTCAGAAAAGATGCTTTATTCCTAATTCTGTGACTTTTATCACAGAAAACCGGATTTAAAATACTGATGAAATATTGATTTTGTTGAGATAATAATAATTTCAATAATTTTAAGGAAAAGTGGGAAATGAAATCCTTCCTAAAATATAAAAAAAAGAGCAACCTGTTAAGGCTGCTCTTTGATCTATATCAGGGGGGTGGATGGCTGTATTATTCTACCAATACATAGTTAAAATATTCTTCTTCCACATCGGTTTCAATTTTTTTAAAAACGAACGCTTTCCCTTTCACCTTTGTTTGTACCTGGCTTATTTTACAGGCTCCGGTAGCTTTCATCTGTTGATATTCTATTACCATGCTGAAGGTATCAATTTTCACAGAGAAAGCAGGAGAAAAAGGAGCTTTATTATACATTTTTATTCGTTTAATAACATCAATCTTTTTATCAATTTTAATTTCCCCCTGTAGATGTTCAGCCACTTTATCATTTTCATCAGGTGCAAATTGAAATATGTAGGTTAATATTCCGTTAGAATCATTAATCAGCTGGAAATCCTTCATATCTTCATTTGTAAATCGTAATTGTCGGGAATTGCCATTTACCTCTGCGATTTGTTCTTTCCTTTTTTGATACTGTTCGATTCTTTCTTGCTCAGGCTCTTTGCCATTTACTGAAATTAGATTCCATCTGTTATCGATCGGTAATTCAGGATTATAACTTTCTAATATGGTGTCTTCCGGTCCAATTGTTTTTTTATGATAAGCATATTTGAATACGGTATCAGCTTCCATCTTATTAAAGACCTTTTCTATTTTATCCGGCATTTTAGCGAATAAAATATTGCCTAGCACGAAAGGAAGAAGATAAATTAAATACTTTTTTAATCTACTTTGCATTACACATTCTCCATTATCTGAATTACTGCTTGTAGTAAAGAACCTGGTTACTTAATTTTTATTATAAAAAAATAAACTTGATTTTTTTATTCTGAATTAATAATTCAATTTTAATTCGTAACAATATAACAAAATTATTCATATGTTTAATTGATTTAAATCACAAACTGTTCCCGGAAAGGAGATCATGAAAATAGTAAGTGCTTGTCTGGCTGGAATTGAATGTGCTTATGATGGAAAAAATAGATTGAATAAAAAAGTTAGAAAACTGGTGAAACAGGGAAAAGCTATCCCGGTCTGCCCTGAGCAATTAGGTGGCTTACCCACCCCCAGAATTCCATCAGAGAGGGCGAAAGATAAAGTTGTCAATAAAAATGGAGTAGATATAACTGAAAATTTCAGAAAAGGTGCTCGGGAAGCTTTGAAGATTGCACAATTGGTAGATTGTAAATGTGCCATTCTCAAATCACGTTCCCCATCCTGCGGTTATGGCAAAATTTATGACGGTACTTTTTCCAATACATTAATAAATGGTAATGGTGTGTTTGCTGATTTATTGGTTGAACAGGGAATCAAAATATTAACTGAACAGAATGCATCATCAGCT
>JAIPHI010000140.1 GCA_021735285.1 Fidelibacterota bacterium
AATCTATTTAATATAAAAAAATTATCAGGAGCTAGCTTCTATGATGTCCATGATTATCGTTACTATATGAGATCATTACATCTACCCGATAGTGAGGCCTATGATAATATAGTCGGAGATGATAAACCGGGAGATTATAGAAAATCTGGAGTAGAATATCAACCAATTGAACAGGTTGGTAATGTTATGAACTTACAGGAAATAAGTGATAGAGCAATATATTACGATACCTCTTCGGAACAATATATGGATTATGTAAATGGAGAATGGAGAGAAGTAGAGGATAGCAAAATGGATCAAATATTAGAAGATAAAGCCTATATTGATATGCCTAATCAATCTTCTTTTAATTTTTTGAATCCCCGGCAAATTTTCATGGGAATTAGAGTATCATTTAAAATTCAATAACAGAGGTAAATAATGAAGAAAAATAAATATCAGATTATTTTGATTTTCACATGCGTTTTATTTTTTATGCTACCATTATATTCTCAGAGTAGTAATATTGAGGGCGCACATGAATTTAGATGGCTAAGAATTGGTGACCTGCATAACTGGTTTTCAAATGCAGGCGCGGAAATAGAGTATGGTAGAAGGGGTAGAGGAAATTTTGAGGTGGACGATCAACTGGATGGGATGAGATATTATGCTCAATATACAAATTATAATGATCATTGTGCTGCAAAGGCTATTCATATTGGGGTCAAGAATTTTGATGACCCGGTTACAGGTGAAACCTATGATCACAAAGTGGTAGGGACAGGTCCGAGATCAGCCAACCTGACTAATCAAATGATGCCCTATGAATTCAAAATGAAGGCAAAATATAATCATCCTATAGTAGTAGTTGATGGAGAGACTGCTACTCAAAATGCTTACGAAGATGTTATCGATGAAATCGATCCGACTATAGAAGCTGATAGAGTTGTTATTAACAATTTGCACACTTCCATTGGGGTGGATGTTAAAAGAAAAATTCATGCTTTTTCCCATCCTGAACATGATAATTATTTTATATATGAATATGTTTTTAAAAATACTGGAATTATAGATCTGGAGGGGACTAAAATAGAACGTACCTTAAACGATGTTATCTTCCATTTTGAATATAGATATGGTTTTTGTGAGGAAGGGAGTCGGGAATTGGGCCTCAATTTTGGTCAAGGTGTAGTTTGGGGGGTTGCTACGGCTAACCATTCGGTAGGCCCCAATGTTGGCAATAACCCGTTTTTTGCTGAGAACCATACTACTGTTGATCATAAATATAATCAAATTAATGATTTTAATGCCCAATATTCCTGGTTTGGTACCCATAGTGAGAGAGGTAATTATGCGGTTGATGTAGGTGGTACTGATTTTGAAAATGGAAATATCTTATCAGATCCCCATTTTATTGGTACTGCCACAATTCATGCTGATAAGTCTGCTACTAATAAGGAAAATGATCTGACTCAGCCAAGAACTACAGGAGTATTAGGTGGTGACGGTGGTACTACAACTGCTGGTAAAGATATTGCACAATATGATTCTCATCATATGACTTCTCTTTATAATATTATGAATAGTAGCCATCTTGATCCAACTCATGTAGAACAGATCGGATATGGGGGGCATATTGATGAGTATGGTGATAATGCCGGAGGGTATATGTCTCACCAGGGATTTGGGCCTTATGATGAATTAGCTCCAGGTGATAGCATCAGGATTGTTTTAGTAGAAGGTGTAGTCGGTATCAATAGAAAATTAAATAAAGAAATTGCATTTAATTGGTATAATCAGAATTCACCTTATGAATTACCTGATGGCTCTTCAACTTCAGATAGAAATGAATATAAAAATAGCTGGGTATATACCGGTGAGGATTCCCTATTTCAAACCTTTGAAAATGCAATGAATACATACAACAGTGGCCGACCCTCAGCTCCACCCCCTCCTAAGGATTTTACAGTAACTTCAGGGGGGAATATGATCACACTGGAATGGTCCAATAAATTTGCTAATGATGAAGGATCATTTCCAAATTTTGAAGGATATAACATCTATAGAGGAGTAGGTACTGCTGATACAATTTTCAGAAAAATAAAATACATAGATGGATCCAGTGAGGTTTATAAATATGAGGATCGTTCAGCAAAAAGAGGTTTTGATTATTATTATTATATTACAACTGTGGCAAATGGGATTGAAAGTAGTAAATACTGGACAATAACAAATGTTCCAGCCCAATTACAAAAACCACCAGGTAAAGAATTGGAAGACATTGCGGTTGTTCCTAATCCCTATAATATTAGTGCGAGAGAATTCCAATTCGGCTCAGAGGGTCCTTCTAGAGATAGAATTGGTTTCTTTGGATTGCCTCCTAAATGTATAATAAAAATATACACTGAACGGGGAGATTTAATAAAAACAATTAAACATGAAAGTGGTAGAGGAGATGAATACTGGGATTCTTTTACTTCTTCAAAACAAATGGTTGTTAGTGGCGTATATATTGCCTATTTCAAAGTTACTGCCAATGAAGGAGGATTCCAGAAGGGTGATAATACAATACGCAAGTTTGTTATTATTAGATAATTATACGGAGGTTGAGTATGAAATTTATTAATAAAAATATTTTAATTTTACTTTTTTGTCTGTTATTTATATCAATTTTTAGCTGTGATAATATATTACCTCAGCAATATCAGGAGGCAGAAGAGCCTACTGTTCCCGAAATAGATCAAGAGGGGTACAATCTTCTTACCAGAGAATTAGTTCTACAAGATACTGTAATTAATGGTAATGACACAACTTATAATGATATTGTTCAGCATCATAAAGCGAAGGCAAAGATACTTAGAAATTTAATGCTCACTGATACATCTATAATCGATAGCAGTGACTCGTATATTATTAATTCTGAATTTAGTTCTCTTAGCTCACAATTGGATACTATTTATTCTGATACAACTATTTTAATAAAGAAGTCAACCCCGGAAGAAGGACTGGAAGAAAAAAACCACTATACTTTTTTTGATTCAAATGAAAATGGAATAATCAATTGTTATATAACCTGGGAATTTACAGAAGCTAATATTGATAATTACATTGGTATGGACTTTTATGATAGTAATGGAGAAAGGTGCGAACAACATCCTTTATCTCTTTCACTGGAGACAATTAATGAATATACCGAAATAGATACATTGGAGACCACGATCCGGGCTATTACAAAAATAAGAAGTAAATTAAGATTTAGTGTAAATAAAGATTCTTATTTAGTTCGTTTTCACATTTCTGAACCGACAGTCATAGATAATTTTAGACTTGTATTACTATATGAAGAGAACAATAATCAGTGAATTTATAACCGGGGGAAATAAATCCTATGCAAAAAATATTAAGATCATTTTTTATAATTATCATATTGCTATCGCAGTTCTTATTTAGTGAAGAGAAGTTGGCCCAAACCGGGTTTCAATTTTTAAGTGTGTGTTCAGATGCGAGGGCTAGTGCATTAGGTCAGGCTATGACTGCTGTTGAAGCTAATTCGAGCTCTCTATTTTTTAATCCGGCCACTATGGCAAAAAATGATAAATTTATCGATGTATCATTTAGTAATAATCCCTGGATAGCTAGCATTCAACATAACAGTTTAAGTTTTTCCGTAAATCCGGGGAAACAATATGGTATTTTTGGTTTGTCTTTTAAATCTGTGAATTACGGGGAACTTCAAGGTACCATCAATTGGCCTAATGAAAAAGGATATTATGAAACTAATGTTTTTGAACCCACTGCATTTATTGTAGGCATTGGATATGCAAAACAACTAAATAATAAACTATCGATCGGGGGCCAGCTAAGTAAAGCCTATCAATATTTGGGGAAAAGTGTTGTTTCTTCAAAAGGGGGCACCAATTACAAGAATAATAATACTACCAGTATTGCAATGGATTTCGGTACTTATCTCGAAACAGGCTTTAAAAGTCTGGCTTTTGGAATGTCAGTGAGAAATTTTTCAAATGAAATTAAATATGAAGATGAAAGCTTTCAACTCCCCTTAAATTTTACACTTGGCGTCTCAATGGATATGATGGATTTAACAGATGGAATTAATACAGATAAGCATAGTCTCTTACTAGCTGTAGATGCAACGCATCCCCGTTCTCATAGAGAACAAATCAAGTTTGGAATAGATTATTCTCTTTTAAATATGTTGAATTTAAGAGCAGGTTATATTATGGGTAATGATGAAAATGATGTAGCCTTCGGGGCCGGGATAAGTAAATTTGGTCTGGCTTTTGATTATGCTGTAATACCTTTTGGAGTATTCGGTAATGTCACTCAATTTACTATGAGATTATCATTATAAAATAACAACGGGAGAGACTATGAATTATAATAAAAATTTAGTAAAGATTTTAATATTTGGTGGTTTAATATTAATGATTTTTAGTAATTGCGATTTATGGGAAGAACCGGGAAAAATATTTGAGCCGGAAGAAGAATATAGTTATGGCGAGTCACCGATCATTAATAGTATTGAACCTGGGGATAGTGCTGGTGCCGGAATAAATGAAATAGAGATAAGAGGCGAAAATTTTGCCCCGGCATCTGATACTAGTGTAGTTAATTTAGTCTATTTTGATGAAATGAATGTTAATGTAAAATCGGCAACCAGTAATGAAATTGTGGTTTATAGACCAAATATTGTATCAAATTCATTAACGATAAAGGTGGCTACCCAAAATCTCCACGGTGTTGCAAAATTATCACCGTATGGTATTACAGAGGTTGAAATACCTCTTGGGCAGCGTAATCCGGATGGTGAGATGATCGGTGAATTTTACCAGAAAAGGCAAACCTTTAATGCAATCACCACTGATGAAGATGGGAATTTATATATTGCAACCCACTTAATACTAATCAAAAGAACTCCTGATCAATCAAAAACAGAAGTTGAAATCGATCGTGATTTTGACGATTTGACCCAGATGATATTTGGCCCGGATGGATTAATATATGGAACGATAGATGATGATGTAATTTTTACGATCGATCCTATTACAGGAGAGGAGGATGAATGGGCTGAAATAGAAGATGATGCAGTATCTTTAGATTTTGATGCCAATGGCAACTTGTTTGCCGGTGGTGATGGACTCTATATGGTAGATACAGCCAGCAATTCCCATATTTGTTCTGAGTATAATGATGACTATGAAATTAGTTCACTTAGGGTATTTGATGGTTATTTATATTTAGCCCTGGAAACTCCCGATGGTGAGAAAGGGATATATAGGAATAAAATTAATGAAGATGGCACCCTCAAAGCAACAGAGTTATATTTTAATTGGACAGAAAGTGCTTATTCGGATTACACTATTACTTCCATTACTTTTGATATAAATGGTATTCTATATGTCGGGTTAAAAGATCATCCAAGCGAACCCTTCATTTTAATTAATTCCGATGGCTCGGCATATCCTATGTATAATAATAAAGATATTCTAAGCCCAATAGCTGATCATATTGTATGGGGAGATGGGGAATATGTATTTATAAATAAAGGAAAAACAATAAGAGTGTCCGGCGCAGCTCCGCCCCGCATTTTTAAGATCAAAATAGGGAAGAGTGGTGCTCCCTATTATGGTTTCCAATAGGATCGGCTTAAGTAAATGTAAATAATACCAAAAAGGAGGAGTCGTATGATTAGCGGACTTTTAAAAAAACCAAATTAAAATTCACTTTCTTTAACTAAAGAAAGTGAATTGGGAGAGAGGTAAATTGAGTATTTAATTAATTTAAAATTTTGGAGGGCGAAAATGAAGAAAGCAAAGTTAATATCTCTTTTGTTGATTATTGTAATTATTGGTGCGTATAGTTTGAATGCGACCATGGATGAAGATGGGGTCCTATTAGTACCGGTAGTAGACGATACTCCAATAATAGATGGTGAATTGGATAACGTATGGAAATGTGTTACCGCAACAAGAATGGATTCAGTCGAAGGTGGAGGAATAGCAGTAAGTACTAATAATTATGACGATCATTATTCTAAATTCAGAGTAATGTATGATGAAGACTATTTTTATGTTTTTGTTGAAGTAGTTGATGATCAGCTTGATGTAACAGCTGCAGATCCATGGAATAAAGATTGCATCGAAATATTCTTTGATGGTGGCAATGAAAAGACTTTTGAAGGTTATGATGATAATGATGTCCAGTGGAGATGGGTATTGGGCCAGGACAATGAGGATGATCCTTCCGGTGGTAACTATGCCTGGGATACTACCGATGTCGGTTTTAATTTTGAAATAGGTATTCCTGTAGATTCTCTTGAAGCACTTGATCTAGCTTTAGAAGAATATCATGAATTCGGTTTTGAAATTAGCAACAATGATGGCGATGATGGAGAAAGAAAAGAAGTAAAACATTGGTGGACAGCCGATGGAAATACGTGGCAATATGCTCATTTATTCGGAACTGGTTTATTACTTAGTGAAGATGATAGAGAAGTAGAAGAATTTCTTGATATTCAATATACAGAGGATGGTGACGATATTGTGATCGATGGTATAATGTCCGAAGACGAGCCCTGGTTTGAAGAAGGGGTTGCCACACTAAGTCCAAATGAAGTCGAAGGTGGTATGGCGAGAGATACTCTCCTAGACACTGATGGTGATAAGGATTATATCTTTAAACTCCTTTGGGATGAAGATTATCTTTATTTCTTTTATGAATCCTATGATGATCAGCTTGATGTAACAGCTGCAGATCCATGGAATAAAGATTGTATAGAACTATTCTTCGATGGCGGTAATGAAAAGACCTTTGAAGGTTATGATGATAATGATGTGCAGTGGAGATGGGTATTGGGTGATAACATTGATACGGATCCTTCAGGTGGTAACTTTGCCTGGGATACTACTGATGTCGGTTTCAATTTTGAAATGAAAATTCC
>JAIPHI010000141.1 GCA_021735285.1 Fidelibacterota bacterium
CATTGAGGCCTCGCTCAGCAAACACAACTTAGCAAGTTGTGCTACATGTAAAACAATTTGCCAAATTGTTTTATTGTAATCAGCCCCTAAATGAGGTGGTTACACTATTTGAAACTATAAATGAAGATAAGACTTATGGAAGGCTGTAATAGTAAGATACGAAGTAATCCTAAGATTTTTGTAACACGATTATAACTTTATGCAATATCCATGGTAAAATAAACAGTAAGCTGTGAAAATTTTCTTTTTTTTTAATGTATGATAATTAACTATAAAGTTTTTTATTTATTGAACTTTTATTTAATATGCACCAGGATTTTTGAAGACCCTATCAGGAATGAGCAATTCTGTTCTTTGCACAAGATATTTTTTATATTTATCAAGAAGATATTGACTCACTCAAAATCATACTCACCGTTTAGTTCAGCCCTCAATCAATGTTTTACTTTGAAGCAGTAATATTTTGCTAGATACTGTGCTCCACTCATAGAGAACAGAAAATATTATATTTGTCATTATACATCTATCTTTATATATTTCATTGGATCTAGTAGATAGAAGCAATAATATTATAGCGATTTTTAAAAGTTTTGTCTGATGTAGCATAACTATCCTTAGTTGTGGGTTTTCCTGAAGCCCTCAATGGACTGAAGGGAAAAATGGATTTAAATAGTATTTGTAATAAATTATATCTATCATTTTATAGGACAACTTATTTGAAAATCGCTTTAAAATTTAAATTATAATGAGTAAAAATAACACTGATAGCAAAAAATTACCTTTTATAATAACGATCTCCTATCTATCGGCACTGGTAGGTATCCGGCTGGCAGTTTTGATTGCCGGCTCAGCACATACCAGTTTTGCCCAGGCCGCTAAAATAGGTGAACTACCGGATAAAAGTTTCTCAATTGGAAGAAATATCATTCTATTTGGCCATCATATCCATCATTTTTACATAGGTATTCTGCTTATATCTATAGCCGGGTGGTTTGCTATTGTAGAATCTAAACAGCTCTCAAAAAAACTAATAGCTGTAATGTATGGAATAGGTTTAGGTCTTTTCCTGGATGAAATAGGATTACTATTAACCTGGGGTGATTATTTTAGTGGTGTGACTTATATGCTGAGTATTTTGACTTTTGGAATCTTTATCAACATTGTTTTTTTCAGCCGTTTTTGGAGTAGTTTGAAAGAAGAACTTTTATCCGCCCATTCCCACAATTCATTTGAAGAGTTCATTTTAAAAAATAAAAACCTGATGAACGTCATCGATCTATTAAGCGAAAAAACAAGCCACACTACTCAGGTGAGACGGATTTTTTATACTCTTATTTACTTCATTTTGGCTGGACTGGTCCTGCTTTATCCTAAATTTATTCGATACTGGGTTGGAGGAATTTTTATAACCCATGGTTTACTATTACTTCCCCAGATTATTATAGAACAAAATGGAGAATAAAAATGAAATTCTACGAAAGATTAAGCATACTGGTAACCGCAATAGTTTACATAGCTGTAGGGATCTTAATAATTACAAAACCGAAATTATTATATTACGGTGTTGCAGCCGCCTTTTTTATTCAGGGACTAAATTCATTAATACGGTTTATCTTCAAATCCGGAGATTAGATATCTCAATATTATTAAATACATAGCCTGGTATCGAAACGATTAAACAAAAAATAAAGACCCGTAACGGGATTATCGATAACTTGAAAATTTACCATATCATTAATTAACAGAGATTTAAAATGCAGAGATCATGAAGCTCCATTTTTTAACCATAACCTTATAAATATAAAATTCTAAACTAAACACATATTGTATCCAAAGCAAACTAAAGATTCAGATCCTGGATAGTGTCTCTCTCATCTATCATTTACATTCATCCTATTTTTAATTGTCAATCATAAAAAGCAATAGTCACCACTATTTTTCCATGACTCCACCATAAGGCATTGACACAGCCAATCCACTCCAAAATGAGATACCAATTTGATTTCAAGCATTCGCTAGTTTCTTAAAAAGTTCTAAGTTCATTGCTTTAATTGATTCAGGAAGAATTTCTTTCAAAACAGTTTTTATTAGCTCGACATTAACTTTTTCAATCCAGCCTAATTTTGAGATTTCTGCCAGGAGTACAATATTTTGCATACGAACATCCGGAATATCATCATTACGAACGCTTTTCAGTTCACCATTTATTTTTTTGATATATGCTTCCAATTCATTCTTTTTGGGATAATTGTGATCGTCCAGTCGTACGTCAATTGGCTGCACTTGAGTTTCATAATACAAAACTCTACCGCCTTCTGGTTTAAGCATTGGCATGGCTCGCAATGCTTCCAGGCGCTCCAGGCCAATTACAATATCGGCTTCTCCTTTTGGAATTAATGGAGAATAAATATCTTCACCGATTCTAATTTGAGAAACTACTGTGCCTCCTCTCTGAGCCAAGCCATGAGTATCTACGGATTTTATATCGTATTTAGCTTTTAAGCAGGCCTGGGCTAAGACCTTTGATAGCAATCCTATGCCCTGACCTCCGACTCCTGAAATATATATATTTAGATTATCCATTATTGCCTCCATGCTTTTCAAATTCAATAGCATTAACCGGACAGGTTTGTAAACAAGAACCATCACCTATGCAAAGTTCTTCATTAACAACGACTTTACCACCCTCCAGTTTTGCAAATGATGGACAGGCAAATTCCTGCACACATTCATATATTTGCCTGCATTTCTCTTGATTAATTTTGACATGAGAGGGATTATAGGACTCTTTTCGCCGCTGCTCTCTGGTAAACTTCAACATACAGGGATGCCGGGCAATTACTACAGAAAAGCCTTCATGATCCAGAGCCTCTTGCATATATTTTGTCAATTTTTTTTGATTATAAGTATCGATATCACGGATAAATTCAATTCCGATCGATTCCAGTATTTTCTTAATAGAGATTTTTGCACTTATTTCTCCTGATCCGGGATGGGGTTGATGACCTGTCATTGCTGTAGTTCCATTTTCCATGACTACCAGAGTGATATTATGATCATGGTATTGAGCATTTATAATTCCAGGAATACCAGCATGAAAAAAGGTCGAATCACCGATAAAAGTCACAACTTTTTGTTGATTATTTCTTATTGATAAGCCTGAACCCGTCCCGTTTGAGTGCCCCATAGATAGTAATATTTCACCCATATTATAGGGTTTAAAAAAGCCCAGAGAATGACAGCCAATATCACCCACAGTAATTGTACCTTCTGGTAGTGCTTTTTTAATAGCGTGAAAGGCGGAACGATGCCCGCAGCCGGGACACATTTGAGCAATTCTGGGGCTTATATCCGGTTCTTCATGTATTTTCTGTTTAGGAGGAAATAAATCAGGCCAGGTATCTGATAAAATCTTCCATGTCCGCCCTGGTGTCAATTCTCCAACCAGATCATTATTATATTGTCTGCTCAAAAGTTTACATTGTGCATTACAATCCCAGGCAATATTTTTCAGCTCCTGCTCAAGAACCCGATCAAGTTCTTCTAGAATTAATACCTCATCATGATTATCTAAAAATCTTTCAACCTTCCTTTTTGGAAATGGAAAGCTGAAGTTAATTTGCAACAAATCGATAGGATATTCTACATTTTTTAGATTTTCGAGTATAGATAGCACAGGCATCGAACTACTGATTATACCCAGTTTCATTCCCATCACTTCCCCACTACCATGGGGACTGTGGATTTTATTGAAAGCAGAATTTTCTGATTCTTTCTGCATAAATTCTAATTTTTTAAGTGCGTTTCTTTTTAGAGGAAAAACACTTTTTGTGATAGGTAAATAGGGGCCATCTTCAGGATCAAAATCCGATTTCCAGTTATAATCTTTAATCTTCAGACTATCAAATTCAATCACCTCATTGGCATGACAAACGTGGGTTGTCATTCTCAGAAAAATCGGCATCTGATGTTTTTTTGATAATTTTGTAGCTTCTTTATACATTTTATAAGCCTCGGTGGGCGTAGCAGGCTCCAGCATGGGAATATAGGAAGTTCTGGCAAAATGGCGATTATCCTGCTCATTTTGTGAAGAATGAGCACCCGGATCATCTCCAAGAATAATTACCATGCCACCTTTAACATTCATTAAGGCCAATTGGACTGCTGAATCGGCAGCCACGTTTAATCCCACAGATTTAAAAAACACAGTGGATAAATGACCATTAACAGAGGCTCCTAAAGCAATTTCCAGAGCTACCTTTTCATTGACAGAATATTCAAAATACAGGGATCTTTTCTCATCTGGTATAGCCCTTATGGCAGCTGCTATTTCCGGTGTTGGAGAACCGGGATAAGTGGTAGCAACCTTCACACCTGATTCCAGCATCGCCCTCACCAAAGCATAATTGCCCATTATTAATTCTTGGTGGGGTTCCGGATTTAATAATTTTTCAACAAATCTATTCATATACACCTCTCAATTTATTACTTGTATAAAAATAGATAGAATTATGAGATTATGCAAATTACAAGCTCCATATTTTTAAATATTTTGAGAGGAATTACCAATAACAAACTTAATTAATATTATTCCATTCACTTGTTTTTATTGTAATTTCTATGTATTGTAAAATAAAGAGATAATTTAATATTTAAGGAGAAAAATATGAGCTGGTTATCAAACATTTTTTCAGGAAGTGTAGGAGAAATTGTTAGTAAAGTAGGTGATACTGTTGACAAATTTCATATGAGTAGTGAGGAGAAACAAAAATTAAAAATGGAAATGCAAAAAATTATTCAACAGCGCGAATCCGATATTGAAGAGACAATTCGCCAGGAATTATCCTCAAAAGAAAAGATCCTGATTACGGAGCTGCAGCAGGGTGATAATTATACCAAAAGAGCCCGTCCTTCTGTTGTATATGCAGGGATAATTTTTATCTTTTGTAATTATGTCCTTGTGCCAGTGGTTCAATCATTTTTTGGTGCTGAGATAAATCCTTTCCCCTTACCCGGTCATTTCTGGACAGCCTGGGGAGCCATAGTGGCTACCTGGTCGGTTGGACGTTCTTTTGAAAAAAGAGGTGCTTCGAGTCAATTCTCAAGAGCGGTTACAGGTAATAAAAAAATCAGCCTGCTAGAAGATGAACCAGCCAAAGGATAGGAGTTTAAAATGGAAATTAAAAATCACCGCTTAAAAGGCAAAAACATAAAATACCAGGAATCACCCAACCATAGTGGAAAGCTGAAAAATGGAGTTCCCGATACAATTGTCATTCATTATACCTCAGGAGGATCGGTTGAAGGAGCAATCAGTACTCTTTGTAATCCAATTATAAAAGCATCTGCTCATCTTGTTATTGGTAGAGATAAATCTATAACTCAACTTGTAAATTTTGATACAATTGCCTGGCACGCAGGAAGAAGTTCATACAAAGGTAGAAATAGTTTTAACAATTTTTCAATAGGAATCGAAATAGATAATGCTGGTAAACTGGAAAAATCCGAAGCCGGATATGTTGCCTGGTTTGGTCGTAATTACCAGTCTAAAGATGTTATCAAAGCGGTGCACCGTAACCAAAGTGAATCCACATACTGGCATAAATATACGGAAGACCAGATCGAACTTGTTTTTGAGATATGTGAGGAATTGATCAAGACCTATCCCATTGAATTAATTGTTGGCCATGAAGAAATTGCACCTTCTCGTAAAATCGATCCTGGTCCTGCTTTTCCTCTTGATAAATTGCGGACTCGCCTACTTTCTCATAATAGAGCGGAAGATGGTAGTGACGAAAAAATTGTATTTACGCAAAAAATGGGCGTTGTTACAGCTAATCGGCTGAATATACGCTCTGATCCCTGGCTGGGAGCCAAAACTGTTGCCCCTCCCCTAGCCGGCGGAACGGAATTGAAAATACTGGACGAAACCAATGGATGGTATCATGTTGATATAGTTCACAAAGGATGGGTTAGTAAAAAGTATGTAAGTTCCTGAACTTAAATAATTTAAATATTTTGTTCTAATATGGATTCTAAAAATAGATATAATGCCGGGCTCTATCAATTTCCCAAAAGAATAATTCAATTCTTTATTATCCTATTTCTAATTATTCTATTGGGATTACCTGCTTTACATCTTTATTTTCAATACAGAACCCGATCACAAATAAAAATCACTTCCTCTACAGGCATCGATACCCTGATAGCAGTAAAATTTGATGGATTCAATAACTGGCTTAAGATCAGAAGCTGGAATCGGAACAATCCCATAATTTTATTCATCCATGGAGGACCTGGGGCGCCACTTTTCCCTAATATTAGAGAAATTGGTCATTCTACTGGTCTGGAGAAAAATTTTGTTGTGGTTTATTGGGAGCAGCCGGGGACAGGTAAATCCTTTAATAAAAATATTCCCGATTCTATTATGACAATTGAAAAATTTGTCTCCTACACAATAAAATTATCCCAATATTTAAAAGCAAAGTTTCCAAATGATAAATTGTATCTAATGGCTCGCTCATGGGGCAGTCTGATAGGTATTCTGACAGTTAAGAAAAACCCCGATCTTTTCAATGGTTATATTGGAATCGATCAACTGGTCTATGCTTTAAAAAATGATAGTATATCTTATCAGTACACTCTAGAACTTGCCAGAAAATACAATAATCAAGAAGCCCTTGAAGAATTACGAAAAATTGGCTATCCTCCCTACTCTTCCCGGCAGGTTATTATTCAAAGACGCTGGTTAACAAAATTTTACCGGCAATTTATGGGAGATGAATTTAATATCGAGAGGCAGAATCAATTTATCAAATTACTTTCCACACCAGAGTATTCGATTGTTGATATTATCAGAATGGGGCAAGAACCATTTTTTTCGATCGAGCATCTCTGGAATGGAG
>JAIPHI010000142.1 GCA_021735285.1 Fidelibacterota bacterium
CATAGAGCAGGAGCCGGGGCTTAAAGAAGCCGTAACTCAGGATGAAAAGCATGAAAAATTATTTGAAATAGCCTCTCTTCTGGAAAATAAACATCGCCATGCCTCTACTCATGCTGCCGGTGTGATTGTAGCTCCGGGAGAACTCACTGATTATATACCATTATATAAACAATCCGATGATGATACAATCACCACACAATATGATATGTCCTGTGTGGAGCAGGTTGGTATGTTGAAAGTTGACTTTCTGGGATTAAGAAATTTATCTGTGATTGATGATACTCTGGAAATTCTTAAAAAGAAGCGCAATATTGATCTTGATATTGATAATATTCCTCCGGACGATGAAAAAACTTTTGAACTTTTTGGGAATGGTTATACTGTCGGTGTTTTTCAATTTGAATCCGAAGGTATGCAGGAAAATCTCAAAAAGCTTAAGCCCGATCGAATCGACGATCTAATTGCTATGAATGCTCTCTATCGGCCGGGCCCGATGGAAAATATTGACAGCTATATCGATCGGAAACACGGCCAGGAAGAAATAGAATATATGCATCCTGATCTGGAACCTATTTTAAAAGATACTTACGGTATTATCGTTTATCAGGAACAGGTAATGAAAATAGGTTCTGAAATTGCCGGCTTTTCACTTGGTAAAGCGGACTTGATGCGGCGTGCAATGGGTAAGAAAAAGGAAAAGATCCTGCGGCAGATGGAAAAAGAGTTTGTTGATGGTGCTGTTGAAAATGGAGTAAGCGAAGAGACGGCCCGGGAAATATATGCTTTAATCTTCAAGTTTGCTCGCTATGGGTTTAATAAAAGTCATGCTGCTGCTTATGCTATACTCGCCTATAAAATTGGTTATTTGAAGGCCCATTATCCGGTGGAATTCATGGCTGCTAATCTGACCAGTGAAATTGAAAATAGTGATCGAGTGGCAATTTTATCGGAAGAACTTGATAATCTTGATTCAGGAATTCTACCCCCGGATGTCAATAAAAGTGATGTAGTTTTTACTCCGGAAGAAGGTATGGTAAGATACGGTTTGAATGCTATCAAAAATGTTGGGAGCAACGCTGCCGCAGATATGGTTAGAGCAGTTGAAGAAGAAGGCCCTTTTGAAGATTTTGTGGATTTTGTTGCGGAACTGGATTTTTCAACTGTTAATCGTAAGGCACTTGAATCAATAATTGTAGCTGGGGCCACTGATTCCATGCATGGGAACCGGTCTCAAAAGTTCGAAATTATCGAATTGGCAATGAAATATGGGCGAAAAATACAAGAGGAAAAAGCTACAAATCAAATGAGTTTGTTCGGGAGTCCTGATAATTCCGGCGAAAATCAAGATATAATGCCCAAACCCCAATTACCTGATATATGTGAATGGCCCACTGTAGATAAATTAAGCCAGGAAAAAGAATTATTGGGGATGTATTTGTCTGGCCATCCGTTAGAAAAATATGAAGAGGAAATAAAAGAACTTTCTAATTATGATTTTGATAAAACATTCTATGAATGTAATAAGGCCAGGATTAAATTAGGGGGCATGTTAAAATCGGTTAGTACAAAATTTGACAAGAAAGACAGAAAATTTGCTTTTGTGACTCTGGAAAGTATCAAAGGTAGCGTGAAAGGTATTGCCTTTAGTAGTGTATATGAAAAATACCAGGATTTGATTGTAGAGGATAATATTGTTTTTATTGAAGGCCGGATTGATTGTAAGTCTAAAAATAAGAGTGGGATTGTGTTAATAGATAAGGTCGAACCACTCAAGGGATTGATGAAGAAAAAAGCCAAAAGAGTGCATGTTAGTTTTAATATCAGTCAATATAATAATGCTAATATGCAAAAATTAAAAGAAATTGCACAGGATAATTCCGGTAATTGTGAATTGGTATTTCACATTAGTGATGATAATGGCAATGCTAAAAAAGTGCGGTCAAAATCGCTTCAAGTCTCTCATAATAAACATTTTATTCAAGCAATTAAGAAGAATTGTGGATATAATAAAGTTTGGGTCGAAACATGTTAATAGTTGTTCAGAGAGTGAAAAATTCATCAGTAGAAATTGATGGTAAACTTATTAGTAAGATAGAGCATGGCTTAAATGTTCTAGTAGGCATTTGTGAGGGTGACCAAAGAGAAGATGCTGAACTGCTTGGTGATAAAATAGTTAATTTGCGTTGTTTTGAAGACGATCAGGGCAAGATGAATTTGAGTATTCTGGATAAGAGAGGCAGTATTCTCTCGATTCCTCAATTTACACTCTGCGCCGATTGTACAAAAGGAAGACGGCCCAGCTTTAATAATGCTGCCCATCCCACCGAAGCCAAGGAACTATACAATTATTTTAATGAATTTATAGAACAGCATGATGTGCAACTTGAAACTGGCAGGTTTGGTGCGTATATGGAAGTGAATATTGGCAATGATGGCCCGGTTACTTTTGTTCTCGATAGTAAAAACATGACCCCATAAGGCAATAAATTAATGAAATCGAAAGAACCAGCCTATTATAACTGTCCGATCAATGAATGGCCCGAGGATGACCGCCCCCGTGAGAAAATGATGAAATTAGGGGCTTTCAGATTGAGCTATTCCGAATTGCTGGCGATCTTAATTAGAACCGGGGCGGGAGGCACGTCAGCTCTTGATATTGCCCGCTTATTAATCAGTAAGTCAGGTGGATTGTTCAATTTGTCAAAAATGGACTATAGAGAAATTTTGGGTCTGAAAATTAAAGGCATAGGCAAGGCTAAAGCCGTTACAATCGCGGCGGCTATGCAATTGGCACGTTGCATAGAATCAGAACAGAAAAGATCAGAGGATAAAATAGTCAAAAGTTCTGATGATGTGGCCAAAATATATGGACCAAAATTGCGAGACCTTAAAAAAGAAAAATTTATGGTTGTACTTTTGGCCAGTAATAACAAAATTATCAAAGATAAGATTGTAACCGAAGGTACAATTAATTCTTCTGTGATAACTCCCCGGGAAGTTTTTCATGAAGCAATTGGTGCTCTTGCAGCTGCTGTTATATTAATTCATAATCATCCTTCTGGTAATGATAGACCCAGTCGGGAAGATATAAAAATAACAAAAAAAATGGTAGCAGCCGGAAGGCATATGGATATTCCAGTGCTTGATCATATTCTTATTGCTGATAAAAAATATACAAGTTTTGCAGATGAAGGTTTATTGAATTAATTATGAAGGGGCTCAAATGATTTTGAACAATTTAAATAAACTTCAGAATTATATTAAAAACAATAAAACACCGCTTTTTGCCTATTTTGCAGATAAAATTTTAAAATCTAACAAAGACAAAGCAGCGCAAAAAATATGTATTGAAGGAGAAAAAGAATTCTCTCGGGATGCCTGGGGGAAATATATGCGAGCCAAAGTTGAAAAAGCACTTGGGAATCAGGAATTGTATTTCCAATATCTGGAAGATTGCATTCAACTGGATAGAGGTTTCTTACAGGCCTATTATGAGTTAATCTCGGAGGGAAAAGAAGTACTCTCCGATCAAAAATTATCAGCATATTATCTTAAATTAAAACATAATAATTTTACAGATCGAGAATTTTTAGAAGAGCACAACGATCTTCTAATAGAGACCACAGAATCTGATGAAAAAGAAGGGGAGGCTAAAGATCTGAAATTCAAAAGCCTCCAAGGAAGTCCCGAACAACCGGAAACTCAAACCCGACTCAGAATAAATAGAAGAACAAAGGATGACAATGAAGATGCAGGAGAAATTGATCTCCAAATTCCAATCCCTACTATGACTTTTGTGGATGTTCTGATGAAGCAGGAACTCTATGATCAGGCTCTTGAGGTGCTCGATATTATAGAGAATAAGACTGATAATGCAGAACTGGTTACTAAAAAGAGAGATGAAATACTTGATCTCAAAGCTCAATCCGAATAAGAAGAATATCATTTTTTTATTTACACTCCAAAAATTTAAAACATTAAAAATATATAATGAAAAGTAATCCGGTAATAATCGGTACAGCTGGCCATGTTGATCATGGCAAAACTGCGCTTGTTAAACAGTTGACAGGTACAGATACTGACCGGCTAGATGAGGAAAAGCAGCGCAAATTAACAATTGATCTGGGCTTTGCTTTCCTGAATGATAGAATAGCATTTATCGATGTGCCAGGTCATGAGAAGTTTGTAGAGAATATGGTGGCGGGAATTAGTACTATTAATTATGGTCTTCTCGTCATAGCGGCCAATGATTCCGTGATGCCCCAGACCCGGGAACATCTGAAGATCATGCACTCTCTGGGAATCAAAAAGGGTGCGATTGTTATTACTAAAATTGATCTTGTTGATAGTGAATGGCTTGATTTAATACTTCAAGATGTGAAAGAATTAATTAACAATACTTTCCTTGCGGATCAACAGATTTTTTTTGTTTCGTCAAAAAATGGCCGGGGCATAGCTCAATTGAAACAACATTTGCTCTCACTAGAAGGAGAAAAATTAGATAATATAGAACGTGAGAGATTTTGTTTACCAATAGATCGTGTTTTTTCGATCCATGGATTTGGGACTGTTGTCACGGGTACAGTAGTAAGCGGAGGAATTGAGTGTGGAGAAAAGATACAGGTCTATCCTGCCCTAAAACAGGGTGAGATAAGAAATATCCAGAAGCATGAAAAGGATGCCCGGAAAGCAATCAAAGCTGAGCGAGCTGCTCTCAATCTATCCGGAATAGAGAAGGAAAGAATTAAGCGGGGAAATATTATTGCCAGACCTGAAACCTTCCAAACTTCGAAAATTATCACAGCCCGGGTTTATCTATTTCGGGATATGGAAGAACTTAAATATAACAGGGAAATAAAAGTAAATATTGGTACCGGGAAATATGTAGGTAGAATTAGATTTATTGGGAAAAATGAAATTAAAGGGGGAGAAAGTAGCATTGCACAAATTCATCTACACGAGAAAATCGCAGCCGGATTTAAAGATAAATTTGTGATCAGAAGTTTAAGTCCGACGCAGACTATTGGAGGGGGGGTAGTCCTTAAAATGGATAATAGGCCAATCCGGAAAAAAGAAACAGAAGAAGCAAAGAAATTACAAGAACTTTACAATAATTCCCCAAAAGAAGCTGTTCATTGGTTTATTGTTCACGCTGAAAAAGGGATGGGAGTGAAGGGTTTGGCACTTGCTTTAACTATGACTAAATATCAGGTAAATGTAGTTTTGGATGAATTAATTCAGGAAGGGGTGATTGTCAAAACAGCTGAAAAATACTATTGTACAGAGCTAGTAAATAACTATAAAAAAAGAATACTAGAAATAATTGATCACTATCACCAGGAGAATCATCTTGACGAAGGAATAACTTTTAATAAATTAATTAGTCAAGTCGATAGTGAGAGAAATTTGGTGGAGTATATTCTGAAAAAACTAATAGAAATTAATAGGATCAAGGAATTATCCGGTGATAGATATGCCCTTAAAGACTTTGCTGTCACATTGAATACAGAAGAGAAAAAGATTGCTGAACAAATCTATTATCTTGTCGATAGTGCTGGTCGAGAAATGCTTGAGATCTATCAACTCAAACAAACAATCGATACTGATGATAGAAAGATAGATTCTCTCGTTAATTATTTATCAAATACCAATAAAGTTATAATTCTTAAGGATCAATTCATTATTACACAATCCACAATGGCTGCGTGTAAAAAGGTAATCCGTAATTATTTGGTGAAAAGTAATGGAGCTCGAGTCTCTGAAATTAGAGATCAACTTGATAGCTCCAGGAAATATACAATTCCGATCTTAAATTATCTTGATAATGTTGGATTTACTTATCGTGATGGTGAATATCGTTATTTGAAAGAATAAGTTTGATAGCATCACTCTCCTATTCTACAATTTCAGAACTCCTGTTTCCAAAACATAAAAACAATAGTTTATGTCTTCTGGTTCGTGAATTGAAATGACATAAAATCAAAATAATAATATTCATAAGTTTCCATAATATGGAAGTATGCTGAAGCATACTCTATCTTATATTTCTTTCATTATACACCACGATAAATCGTGGTGCTATTCTCAGAATAGAGTCCTCTCTTTATGAAAATATAAGAATAGCACCATGCTTCAGCATGGTGAGCGCGAATCATAAAAAAAACATCTTTAGCCTGCTTCAGCAGGCTTCTTTAGTTTGTATATTGATATATCTAAATAATATAAAAGTAGTCTTATTTGTGACAATTTAATATACGTGGGATCAGGAGTTCTGAATTTTAGAGCTCCCTATCTAATAATTCTCTATGAAGTGATTAATTCTAAAAAAACAATGCTATCATTGCAATAAACAATCTGCTCTGAAAATAAAAATCAAATTCTATAATGAGACGGAAATATTACATTTATGGAATCCGTAGTTGGTCGAGTTGAGAAGTTGACAAGTAATGAAGTGGTTTTGTATTCTGAGTGTTAAATATCTATTATGTCCTTTGATTTTTTTATTTGTTTAACAATCAATAGCATCCGAATTTTAGTTTATTGACTTGTTCTCATAGATCGAAAGCAAGGGATATTGTTTTCGACTTTTCTACTCGGCCACTTAGCAAACCGACCACTCCCCGTTATCTTCGCATTAGTTCTCCAACCAGCATCACCAAACCCACCAAACCAATGAAAAATATTGAAATTTTTATTCCCCAGATGGGCAAGATTATAGCGGAAAAAAGATAGGAACCCAGACAGGAACCCAATACATCAGCAGCATACAGTCGGCCTGCCAGGCTACTTTCTGCTCTCTGTTTAAAACGGTTTAAAATATAGGGAAAGAGATAACCGTCTATCAATCCTGATAAAAATAGAAGCAGGGGTAATAAAAAAATCATATACATT
>JAIPHI010000004.1 GCA_021735285.1 Fidelibacterota bacterium
AAGTCTCCCATCATTAGCATCTATCTCTACGGTATCCCCAGGCATAAAATCTCCCTTAATAATTTTTTCTGCCATCGGATTTAGAACATCATTTTGAATAGTTCTTCTGACAGGTCGAGCACCATATACCGGGTCCCAGCTTTCTTTGGCTAATAATTCAAGAGCATCATCTTTTAATTTGGCATTAATTTTTTTCTTATCAAGACTCTCTGTCAATCGATCAAATTGTAATTTCACAATCTCTTTTATCTGTTCTTGTAGGAGTGGCATGAATACAATTATTTCATCAACACGGTTCATAAATTCTGGTTTTAGATGTTGTTTCAGTTTTGTAGTTACTGTTTCCTTGATTAAATTATATTTTTCATCGATATTCTCCTCATTCAAATTCTCAGTCTCCGTCATTATTTCCTGAGAGCCAAGATTGGAGGTCATAATAATTATAGTATTCTTAAAATTAGCAACTCTTCCTTTATTATCAGTCAGGCGGCCATCTTCCATAACCTGTAATAAAATATTGAACACTTCCGGATGAGCTTTCTCTATTTCATCTAATAGAATCACAGAATAAGGATGATTGCGCACTTGCTCTGTCAATTGTCCTCCCTCTTCGTGACCAACATAGCCGGGTGGAGAGCCAATAAGGCGAGAAACAGAGTGCTTTTCCATATATTCTGACATATCGATCCGAACCATAGCCTCTTCATCATTAAATAGAAATTCTGCCAGAGTTTTAGCAAGTTCTGTTTTCCCCACACCAGTAGAACCGGTAAAGATAAAAGAAGCAAGCGGACGATTTTCATCTTGCAAACCGGCGCGGGCTCTTCGCACAGCATCCGATACAGATTTAACAGCATGATCCTGACCAACAACTCGCTCATGGAGTGCTTCTTCCATATTGATCAGTTTCTTTCTTTCACTTTCCATCAATTTTGAAACAGGAATTTTTGTCCATTGGGAGATGATTTCAGCAATATCCTCTTCAGTAACTTCTTCCTTTACCAATTTTTTATCTTTTTGAATCTCATCTATTTTATTTTCTTCTTCAGCCAGCTTCTTTTTGGTTTCAACAATTTCTGCATGTTTGAGTTGAGCTGCTTTCTCCCAGTTTCCTTCCCTTTCTGCTTCTTCTGCTTTCAGTTTCAGATCCTCTAATTTTTCCTTTAATTCTTTGATATTGTTAAGATGCCGGGTTTCATTTTGCCATCTTTCTCTAAGGACTGCAGCTTTCTCCTTCAATTCCGGCAGTTCTTTTTGAATGTTTTCCCATCTTTCCCGCGATTTTTCATTTTCATCCTTCTCTTTTTCAAGAGCAGCGCTTTCGATTTCAAGCTGACTAATATTTCTTTCTAATTCATCCAATTCAGCAGGTCGCGAATCAATCTGTAACTTTATTCTACTAGCAGCTTCATCGATCAAGTCTATAGCTTTATCCGGAAGAAACCTCTCGGTAATATATCTTTGTGATAATTCCACAGCGGCCACTATTGCAGTATCTTTGATATGAATACCATGATGGATTTCATACTTATCTTTTATACCTCTTAAGATAGAGATTGAATCCTCAATAGAAGGTTCTTCGATGGGGATCGGTTGAAATCTTCTTTCCAGAGCTTTATCCTTTTCTATATGCTTCCGATATTCATCCTTTGTCGTGGCCCCGATACAATGCAATTCACCGCGTGCCAAAGCAGGCTTTAACATATTTGAAGCATCAACAGAACCTTCAGCCGCTCCGGCACCTACAACCGTATGTATTTCATCAATAAATAGTATGACCTCTCCTTCAGCCTCATTAATTTCTTTTAATACAGACTTCATTCTATCTTCAAATTCACCGCGAAATTTAGCACCGGCCACAAGCGATCCCATATCCAGAGCAAGAATTCTTTTATTCTTAACACTTTCCGGTACATCTTCGGCAACAATTCTTAACGCCAGTCCTTCTGCAATTGCAGTTTTTCCCACACCCGGATCACCAATTAAAGCCGGATTATTTTTTTTCCTTCTGGATAATACTTGTAGAGTTCTACGAATTTCTTCTTCCCTACCAATTACCGGATCGAGCTTACCTTTGCGGGCCAGCTGATTAAGATCCCGACAATACCGTTTCAGCGCCTGAAATTTCTTCTCCGGTTCCTGGTCTTTAACTCTACTAGAGCCTCGAATATCCTTCAAAGCAGTTAAAACCGTATCTTTATCAACTCCATTATTCTGAAACAATTGCTTGAGCTGACTGCCTGATTTTTCTACCAGTCCCAATAAAATATGCTCAGCACTGATATATTCATCCTGAAAATCCTGGGCATAATTTTCTGCTGCCTGGAAAGCATCTTTTGAAGCTTGCGTAAAATAGGGTTCCCCTATATCACCAGTAACCCGGGGTACTTTATCCAAAAGTTGATCGGTCTGGGTGGAAATTGTTTCTACATTACCACATATCTTTTTTAATACAGAGAGGGCTACATTTTCCTCAACTTCTAATATGCCTTTTAGAAAGTGAACCGGATCTAGCTTTTGATTATCCCGATTCTTTGCAATATCTATTGCTTTTTTAACTATTTCTTGAACTTTTATAGTAAATTGATCAAAGGATATCATAAATTATATCTCCTTTAGTTTTTTAACATTATTTCATTTTTAACTAAAAAGCATAGGGAATTCCAAATTGGATTTCCCATGGCTTTTCTCTTTCTGCGGCATTTTGCGGATCGATAATTCTAGCAAAATCGATCCTTACCGGACCTAAAGGAGATGCAATAGTTAAACCAACTCCTGCATCGAAACGAATTGACCGGGATTCTATCGAACTAATGTCAGAGAACAAGCCACCACTGTCAAGGAATATCTCACCCCCTACCCGCCCTATCAAGGGAAACCTTAATTCTATATTTGACAATAGTTTGACATTTTTACCAATAGCTGTGCCCTTCTCTGCCAAAAATTTACGGCTATCCCAGCCTCGCATACTACTGGGGCCACCTAATTTAAACTTCTCATACTTTGGTGTAACATCAGTAGTATTAAAAGGTGCCATATGCCCACCTTTTATACTATAAGCCAGGACCACAGACTTGAAGAGATTTATGTATTGAGTATAGCTTGTTTCGAATTTATAATAATCCTGAGTACCCCCTAGAATTGTACCGACCATTTTGCCGGTTAATGAATATGTATATCCTCCTTTGGGAAACAGGAAATCATCTCTCATATCTCTTCTAAATTGGAGATTAATTGCCCTCTCCGTCTCTTCCTGTAATTGGGATTTGTCAATATCTATTGCCGAGTATTCCGAAAAAACTTTTCTGGTTTCCAGTCCGGTCTTAAAATAATAGCGCTTGCTTGGATTAATAATTAAAGCGGTTTCCACACCCCCAATCGATATTCTTTCCTCTTTGCTATACCTGACCTGCTCCACAAAAAGTCTTAAAAGGCTAGTTGATCGAAATCCCAGTAACCAGGGTATTTTATAGGAAATATCAGCTTCAAGGTTAGGTTGTAGTGTATTTAAATTCAAAGCAGGGCTCATGTCTGCACTCAAAATATGGCCTTTATCCAATAAATTTCGATTTAACCACTCACCTTCCAGGCTCATAGCAGTATAAGGTTCACCAGTATTTGTAATATCACTCTTCTGACCAAAACCAAAATTCATTTCCAGATGATGCATTTCTCTTTCATACACATAGACTTCCAGATCCAGAAGTCCTTCTGAAGTATCAATATTAGTTGTATTTATATTTACATTTGAGAAATACCCTGTGTCAAATAAATGTTTTCTGGATTTATCAATTAAGTTTCTGGAATAGATTTCCCCTTTATTAAGAAGAATTTCACGAGCAATTAAATTCCGGTCCACAATTTCATTATTTTTAATAGATATATCTCTTATCCTCATTATGGGAAATTCATTTATATCTAAAAATAAGTGAATCCCATTATTGACATAGACAGAATCTATAATTTTGACAATTGGTTTACCATTATCAGCATAATTTTCTTTTAATTTTTGAATTCGATCTTGCACCAGAAAGGGATTATAAGGTTGTTCGACTTGCAAGTCTAATATTTCATCTACTTCCTGCTTAGTAAATAATTGTTGGCCGGAAAATTGGACTTCCCTTAAAAAGTACTGCTCTCCTTCACTGATATCAAATGTAATATCTACAAGATTATTATCCAATATCTCATAGGAATATTGCACCCGGCACGCCAGATAGCCATTTCTCATGTAAAAATTTCTGATCGCAACTTTATCAAGTTTAATCAGTCTTTCTGTGAAATTAGTAGATCCCAATAGGCCCCGTTGCTTTAATTTCAGTTCACGTAGAATTCTATGATCCGGAAAGACCTCATTGTTTTTAATTATAATATCATTAACCTTATATTGAGTAAATCCAGCATCTATCTGAGCTGGTAATAAGCCTGGTAATAAGATAGAAATTGTGAGAAGTATATATATCTTTTTATTCATAATTAATAATTATATCGGATTTTATAATTAATACCGAAAAGCCCATCTTGATCCACATTACCTTCGATAGAATGATTCTTATCAAAGCGATATTCCACTTCAACCCGCTGAGTGGGGATACTATACACAGAACCATGTTCATAGGTTACAAAAATATTTGGTGTGATCCTTTGTCCCAAGGTTACCTTCCAGTTATCTAAATTTCTATTTTGCAATAAATTGTCATTAGTTCGAAAACTAATTCTATCAATGCCACTAAGTTGAGAAAAACGTCTTTCGAGTTGTCTTTCGAAATATTGCCCAAAGACATTGAGAGCACTGCCCGGAATGGATGAAGCCTGTCCATTCTTTTGTCGTTCTGAACCCTGAATAAGACTGAGAATATCATTTTGCGAATAATTTTCTGAACCAAAGTGGAGATCCGGTTTTTCCAGGTCTCCTGATAAATACACATCAACAATATCTTCATCATCACTAACTTCCTGGGAAGTTCCAGTACCAAACGAAGTCAGATTTAATTCGGAATGGATATCCAAACGAGGATTCATTTTAACCGGGTCAAAATAAATATTACCACTTAAATTTGTAAACTCCCAGCCGAAATAATAAAATGAGCCTTCCAAAATAGTTAAGTCTCCGGAAAATCTCCAGGGCTGATCACCTTCCCGGATAACCCATAAATCTCCAGAAAGTTCACAATCCATTTGATCATTACTAATGTAAAAATTACCGGGAATAATTGTATGAATATTAAATCTGGTATATGGTCCTCTTGTATTATGAGTGATATTCTGTTCACTTTTATTAAAAGATTTCCGCATGAACATTTTAGAAACTTCAATTTCTCCTGACATATCAACAGTGTCCTGACCTTTTATCCGAACATCACCATTTACATACCCCTCCATTTCTGCCAATAATGTTCGAAAATATAAATCCTGGCCTTTAAGATTTATATCATATTGCGGTCTGATAAAGCTGGCAAGGTTAATATTACCAATTACTACTAAATTTTTTTCATTATTTTTTTTCTCAGTCTGGACAAAAATATAATTCATAAGTTGCCTGATTCTACTTTTAGCTCGAGAGACTTCAGGGGCTTCACTTTTAACCATTTTAGCATTAAATCTATCTATATGAAGAATATTGTCCCGCATAGTGCCCTGAGCATCAATATTTGTAATAGAATTCTCAAGAGGTGTCAGATTGATTTTAGCATTGTCAGCAACAAAATATCCATCTTTAACTGGATTGTCTTTTGTTCCTGAGATATCTAGCGAAATAAAAAAATCACCGGGTATTTTTTCAACATTATTATTAGGGGGAGCTGAAATAAAGGGTAATGTTCTGGTCATTGCTGAAAATTCCAGATCCATTTCTATATCAGGAAGCATTGTAAACTGACTATTATAGAAATCTATTCTAAGCGGAATAAAACCTCTGCCATTATATTGTCCATTCCCTTCATCCAGGTTAAACTCTTCCAGGACCAGGCTATCATTTTTGTAAGATGCTCTGGCTCTCAAATATTCCCCTGTAATTCGATTAAATCTAGGCTTCTCAATTTTGAAAATTGTATTTACAATAGGAGTTTCCAGTGTATTATTCAGAGCTATATTCCCTGTAATATCACCTTCCAAATCATGTTGTTTGAGTACATATCTATTTATATATTCAGCCGGAAAATTGTCAAAATTAACATTAAGATTAAGATTTTTATCGCCAGTAATAAATTTTTGATCAGCATCAAAAGGAAAATTGCATAAGATTTCTCCGCTCATCTGTAGCGAGGAGTTCTCCTCAATAAAAAAATTGGCTTTTTCAATTTTTGTGGTATCCTTACTTATTGAAGTTACAACGTCTGCAAGTGGAAAATTCATATCCTTATAAATAAGATTTTTCGTAGTCAGATCTATATCAATTTCAGGATTTTTAATTCTTTGATATTTGACGGTTCCATTAATTTCTCCTGATTCTGGCAATTTATTATTCAGATTATGGAGAGGCGCTAAAGAAATATTCTCAAAAGAAAGAAGCAAATCCCGCGGCTTGCCTTTTACAAATTTACCACTAAAAGCAAAATTATCTTCTCCAAAAATAAAATTTGTCGGTGAGATTACAATAGTATCTTTGCTCTTTACAACATGAAAGGGCGTTTTGTTGTATATTTCTGTATTTTTCGTTTTTAGATTTATATTTTCAACCTTCAAATCCGAAAGATTATGTAAGGTCCCCTGACCCCTGGCTACAAAGTCCTGTCCTTCGACTTGAACAGTGCGTATATAAGCGGTATCTTTCGAAAGTTCGACTTGACTTTCAAACTGATCGATTTCCGCATTAAAGCCTTTGACTTTACTATTATCTCCGGTTATATATATTTGGCCTCGATTGGATTTTGTGATTTCTTTAAGCCATAAATCAATGCTAACCCGATTTACAAATATATTTTTAGTAACAAGCTGATTGCCCACAAACTGACAATACAAATTAGGCGAACCAAGATTCCCTTCGATTTTAAATTCGCCTCTTAATTCTCCGGACAATGAATCAATTTTTGTAAAAGGTGAAAAAAACTCTAGGTTTGATGAATATAATGAGCCCCTCATGTCCATAGTCTTATTAGGAATATTATAACTCCCCGCAACTTCTATTTCACTTTTATCAATAACCAAAGAGATAGTATCAGTAATTTGAAATTCATCATTGACTAAATCCATACTACCAGTTATTCTATCAAAATCCAGCTTTTGAATGGAGCCTTCTCTAAGATCAACCCTAATTCCAATTCCCTTTCCAGCTTCTTTTTGGGATAATTTTACTATACCTGATAATGATGTAGGATTACCAATAAATTGCCATTTTTTCAAATTCAGATTTTGAATTTGCAGCTCTCCAGTAAATCCTTTCCCAATTCCGCCCTGAATATTACCTGTAAATTCTTCCTCACCGGTTGCAAATCTCATGTCCGGAACTGCAATATTATTTTCCACCATCTCAATTTTTGCGTTCCCTTCTTTTAATTCCCGGTTCCTTATCTCTCCTGAGAAATTTAATTCAGCATTAATTGAATCACCTCTAATTCTCGTCAGAGCTGTCACATTTAAATAATCATCTTTATCAAATAATTTGCTAAATTCGGGTATTCTCTCTTGAGGTACAATATTTTTATTCTCCAGTTTAAATGTACCTCTCTCCCGGTTAAAGTTATAATATCCATTGAGATCAATAGTAGTAGCTCTATTAGATACCCGGGTATGATTAATTTTCATTGTGTCATTTCGAACCCGAAGCTCCAGAGATGAGATATCAAATGTCTCATCAATATCTTTGATATTTACATTGGCAGTATCAATTTTCAAGGAACTTTCTTCTGATGATAGATACGCTTCACCGTAAATAAAATTGGATGCTATGTTTCTTACTCTACTTTTATATTGTAAATCACTGATATATATTTCAGGTAACTTTAAGTAGAAGGTTGAAGGTCCAGTGCTTTTTTTGAATTTCGGTATAGAATCTACCCGAACCCGATTTACATAGATACTATTAATTTCAGGAGAATCTGAAAATATAGAAAAGAGGTTATAACCAACTTCCACCTCTTTAATTCGAACATAACTTATATTCTTATCATTCTTTAAATGAAGGTCTGTAAATCTAATATTATTAACCAGACTACCGTGAACAGACTCAATATCTAAAAGTAATCCGGTTTTTTCCTCAACTTTTTTAGCTAAGTAATCTTTTAATCTCTGTTTACTGTAGGGGCTATGAATAAATACAAAAGTAAAAATTGAGAGAAAAATAAAAAGATAGAATAATATATAAAGTACTATTTTAAAAAATTTTTTCATGACTCAAAATTAGCAAGTTATGCGGTATTTTCAAAATTATCAAAAATTCTATAGTCAGCACTACTCTTCTATTATGTGCTAATAATAATTAGCATGCTAAAGTACAACACCTATGATCTATCATATTATAGTATAAAAGCATTTTTTAAATGTTTGATATTGGAATATTTATATCGAAGATTAACCACAATCACATCGAATCGGCAATCATGTTCAGGGTAGGGATTTTCTGATAGATAGGCAGTAGCAATCTTTCCCAGCTGTTTCATTTTGTTATCATTCACTCCAGTATCTTGGGGATCATATTTTTTATTTCTTCTGGTTTTAACTTCTACAAAGCAAAGCAAATCATCTTTTTCTACAATTATATCGAGCTCCCCAAATACTCCACAATGATAATTTCTTTCTATAATCTTAAAACCCTTCTTATATAAATGCAGAGCAGCCAGATGTTCCCCATATTGTCCTATTAATCGATTATTACTGGTTTTAAATAATTTTTTATAGAACTCTTTGACACCTTTGAAGCTGTTCCTATGGATAGGTGTGGGGTAGTTTTTTTTGATGGCTTCTCGATGAGCCTGCGTTCCATAGCCCTTATGGTCTTTAAATCCATAGTCTGGAAAAATTGATTCATAATTAACCATTAATCTATCTCGATATACCTTGGCGATAATTGAAGCAGCCCCAATCGAATAGCATTTTTGATCACCCTGGGGAATACCTTTATTTAAATAGACTTTATCCGGCAAGCCCCGTCCATCAATGAGTAAAAACTCAGGTTCCGGTTGCAATTGAGCTACTGCTTTTCGCATAGCCCGATATGTAGCCTGAAGAATATTAATCTCATCAATTTGCCGGGAATCCACAACTCCAATACCAATTGTAAGAGCCTTATCCTTTATGATTGTATATAATGCCTCTCTTTTGGGAGGGGATAATTTTTTTGAATCTGTAATATCTGAGATCACTTCACAATCAGGCTCAAAAATTACAGCAGCAGCAACCACAGGCCCGGCTAAAGGGCCTCTGCCAGCTTCATCAATTCCCGCGACTTTTATTTTGTTCTGTTTCCACAGAATCTTTTCATAGTATAGCCTGTCTCTTGTATCCATCCCAATCTACCTTATACCTAATAATTTACAACCGCATCTAAGCAACCATATGACTATTTTTTACAGTCATTAAACATCGAATTATATTTTAATTTATTTTAATCTCCACTTAAAAAAACGCCTTCGGCTTCCACGCTATAGATATCTTTAGGACGCCCCACATGGCAGTTTTTTATCCCCTTTTAAGCGGACTCATTATTTTATTTAAAAAATTATCAAATATTGATAATTACATTATTACTCGAATATAATCATTATCAAGTTGAAGATGCATTGAATCAAAGGATACTACTTTAAGTTTATGGTCGAAACATCCCTTTTTAAGACAGCCAATCAAGGTTCCTTGATCTGGTAGATCAAGATGAAAAACAGGGGAAGAGCAGGTATTACACTTTTCGCCTTCCTCTGTCAAAGATACTCCACAATGAGGACAAAACAATTCCACGACTTCACCTTCCGGAACTTCAATTTCAAATTTGTGGTTGAAACTTCCATATTCCGGGTCAAGATATACTTTACCTCTTTCATCATTATACTCTAAATCCACCAGAATTGAATCCAAACCCCCGATTTTCACTTTATCGCTCATCAAATTGCAGCCTTTCGGACAATAGGCATGTTGCACATCGACTACTTTGTCATATTCGATTCCTTTTAATTGAGAAAATATTTTGTTTTTTAATTTTTCAGACATTTTTAATCCCCTCTTTCTTAATGTTAATCATTTATATCATTTCTTACTAAAATTCTACTTATTAGTTTCAACTGTCTCGTTGATTTCTTTTAATTTTTCAGGATATAAATCAACAGCCAAGTTAGCAAACTTAATATAAAGTTCTTCTAAATCAGGATAATTTTCAAGTAATTTTAAATGGCCTTTGATTGTATTTATATCTCCCCTTACAATAGGTCCGGTAAGTGATTCTTTTATAGATTGACCCCAGCTTTCGGTTGCCTGTTGCGATAGTTTTTGTAATAAACCTTTCGAATCCTGCGGAGAAATGCCTTTCTGCTGCATCATATTTTTAAGGGCTGTAATCAGAGCAGTCACATAATTATTTACAAATACCGCTGATAAATGGAGATATTGTTTCTGTTCCGCACTAATAATAGTTCCCTTTTTACCTATCTGATCTGCAATAGCTTTTAACTCATTTTGCGCATCTCCCTCACAGGTAAAGACTGTTTCCGGGATCACTTCGATTCCGGCTTTAATATTCGATATACTAACTGCCGGATGCAGACTCCCTATTTTTGCGCCTCTCAAACGCAGAGGCCTTAATATTTCCGAGCTGTGAAATCCGGATGTATGGAATATAATTTTATCGGTAAGGTCTTCACTTGCTTCTGCTAAATTCCAGGCCACTTCCTCGATCGCATCATCCGTAACTGAAATTATAAATAGCTCAACATCCGACAATGAATTAAATTCTCTAGTGTAATAATGGAATTTTAAAAACTTACGTCCTCGATGCCACCCCTCTTTCGAACGATTCCAGAGAAACCTAGGTTTGTGGCCTTTATTCTGAAGATGCCAGGACAAAGAAATCCCTACTTTACTGGCTCCAATCAAACCAAAACTGTAATGAGCTCTTCCCACAAAATTTTCCTTATGATCTAAATTTATTATTCATAAACTGCAGCCGCCAGGTAACCTACAACGCGATCTCTAGTTCCACCTGTGTCGCCGGAATTACGATGGTCCAGTTCCATAAAACTAGGTTCTCCGGCTTTGAGAGCATATTCCATCAAAACACTGATTGGTATCATCCCACAGGCTTCCAGACTTCTATCCTTATGGGCCTGAACCAAATTACTGACTTTGAATTTTTTAAGCCGCTCAATTAATTCCCGATCTATTTCATTAGCCTGATCATATCCATGGAAATGTGATAAATCAGAACTGGCTACCACAGTAAATTGTGATTCATTACTTAAATCGGCCAAACATTCTGCTAACTCTTCAACCTGTTCTTTTTCAACTTTACCCGCAACTATCGGTATTAATGAAAATTCATCTAATATATATTGTAGAAATGGCAATTGAACTTCAAGTGAGTGTTCTTGTTTATGACCGGTCATTGCTTTTTTCACACATGAAGTCCGCTTGGTAATATCTTCAATCAAGTCCATATCTAAAGGAATCTTCCCTAAAGGTGTAGCATAGTAATTACCAGGATAGATAGAAAAGCCATCTATATATTCTCGATGACTGGGAGCAATGACTATTATCTTATGCGCTTCCTGCTTGGCAATTATATCATAGCTATAAGCTGCAATCTCTCCGGAATAGGGATAACCGGCATGGGGAGAAATTACGCCATATAATTTATTCAGATCAAAATCTTTTTGTTCTACTTTATCAAGATACTTTTTTATACTTCTTTTTATTGCAGTTGAGGATGCCGGATAAAATTGACCGGCAACTATTGCTTGTCTAGTTTTATTACTCATTTGTTACCTCCTTCAGCTATTTCTTTAAAAAGTAAATATATGACCCCACAATAGCAATCACTTACTATTTATTATATTTTTTATCGAAAAGCATGTTTCAAAAATTATAGTCGCTCATAAGGGAATACTTTAATGAACTTACAAATCAAATCTTACCATCAACAGATTCAACTGCTTGAATAATTTTATCTTCTTCATTTGTTCCAAGAATTGTACGAAAATCCAGAACCACTTTTTCATCTTCAATATAGGCTATTACCGGCGTTTCATAAGCTCGGAGTAGATAACTAATTCTCTCAGCAGAAATCTCATTAGAACTAATAGCCAATCCCCAGGAAGCCAAAGTCGCCTCAGGCATGGAACCGCCCCCAACAGCACTTTTGCATTGTACACTTTCAATTTTTAATTGTAGATCCATTTTTGACAAGCGCTCTTTGATTTTGTGAACCCGATTTTTAATCTTCCTTTCCGGCATGACCAACATCTTGTAGGTAGGATTCAATTCGATCAACTTTTCCTTATCTGAAAATAAGCGCAGCGTCTTTTCCAATGCCATTTCCGTTATCTTACCTGCTCTTAGCATTCTGGCTAAGGGATGTTTTTTAATTTCGTCCACAAATTCTTTTTTTCCCACAATTATACCGGCTTGAGGGCCACCAATCAATTTATCCCCACTAAAACAAACCAGATCAGCACCGGCTTGGATGCTTTCTCTAACAGTTGGCTCGTAAGGAAGATCCCATTGCTGCATGTCTTCAATCGCTCCACATCCTAAATCATCAATCACAAGCAAAGCTTGCTGTTGTTTCAAATCCACTAACTTCTCTATAGGAACCTGCTCACTAAAGCCCTGAATATGATAATTACTGGGATTAACATGTAAAATAGCACCAGTATTTTCACTGATAGCATTTTCATAATCATAAATATGAGTTTTATTTGTGGTGCCTACTTCCACCATTTTAGCCCCACTTTGATGAAGACAGTCGGGTAATCGATATGAACCACCGATCTCAATCAATTGCCCTCTCGAGATAATAACTTCTTTATCTTTGCAGAGTGCTGTTAAAATCAAAAGAGTAGCAGCAGCATTATTATTAACAATATGAGCGGCTTCTGCACCTGTCAACTGACAAAGTAATGCTTCGGTTCTATAATGTCTCTTCCCCCTTTTTCCGGATTCCAAATCGATTTGCAAATTGCAGTAGTGATTTAATTCTGAAATTGCTTTAGCAGCCTTGTCAGGAAGAACTGCTCTCCCCAATCCGGTATGTAAAACTATCCCTGTGGCGTTGATAACTGGTCTTAAATCTTGTTTGTGATATTTTGCTAACTCCTCATGAATTGCTGTAACCACATTTTCAAATCCAGTATATTCCATCCCCATTTCAATTTTTTCTCTAAGGGTATCCAATGTGGATTTTATAATTTTCAGAATTTCTTGACGGGAATATTCATCAACTTTTCTCTTGATAGAGGGCTGATCTAATAAATCAGATACTGAAGGCAGTTGACTACGAGGATCAGAATTTTTATTGGTTTGCATGGTAATACTCTTAATATATTAGCGGAGGCGAATGGGAGTCGAACCCACCTACCACAATTTGTGGTACAGCGACTTTGAAGGCCGTGGAGACCACCGGGTCTCATGCGCCTCCGGAGTACATTCATAAATTTATTTCTTTTAAAAAAACCAGAATGGGTGAACAAACGAATCGCTATAAACTAAATTGAGATACCAAATTTTTTCCTAAACTTATAATTATGAATTATGCGATCAGCCCAAAAAAGTCCAATTGTAGTTTTAGCATCAGTGATCTCACCGGTAAATACTTTTTGCATTGCCTGTTCAATATCCATCGGGGCTAGTAAAATATTTTCACCTTCATCTTCTTCCAAATTATTTTCATATAAAGCATTACCCCAAAATAGATGGACTACTTCGTCACTATATCCCACACAACTATGGATGCGGCTTAATTTAGTAATCTCTTTAGCTCCAAATCCTGTTTCTTCTGCCAGTTCTCTATCAATAGAATCTTCTGCATTTTCCCCCGGATCAATTTTACCCGCCGGTAATTCCAACATAATTTCCCGCGTTGGATAACGATACTGTTTAATTAATAGTATTTCACCCTTATTATTATAGGGAATTATCACAGAAGCCCCGGGATGTTTTATATACTCTCTTTCTGAAGTTTGACCATCTGGCAACTCGACTTGATCTTTGTAAACATGCAAAAGTTCACCAGAAAACACTTCTTCACTATCAAGCTTCTTTTCTACTAACTTTTCATTTGAAGTCATTGCAACCTCGTTTGATAATTATCCATAGCACCATAAATATAACAATTTTTAATAATGAATATGAATAAAAACTTGCCATAGAAAAAATTATTTACTACATTTCAGGCAGTTATGAAGAATTATGCAGACATATCAACCCATTTTCACCATCACCATCATCATATAATAAATACAGAACCGGGTTGATACCTCTGTAAAAATGTAATATAATAGAAATTATTAAAAGCCTGGTTCTTAATCGGAACCAGGCTTTTTAATTTTAACAAGGAGCTAAGATGCTAACACTAGCAGTTCAAAAATCAGGAAGATTAACTGATAAGACCTTAAACTTATTAGAAGAATGCGATATTAAACTGCAGAATGGCAGAAAAGCAAAATTAAAGAACAGAGCCAAAAACTTTGATCTTGAAGCTCTGTTCATGCGGGACGATGATATTCCTGAAGTCGTTTTCGATGAGATAGCCGATATAGGGGTTGTAGGCGAAAATGTGTTTCTGGAGAAAGACCGGGATGTAAAAATAATCAAAAGGTTGGGGTTTTCAAGCTGCCGTTTGTCTTTAGCCGTTCCTAAAGAACAAGAATATGATGGAATCCAGGATTTAGATGGTAAAAAAATCGCTACTTCCTATCCCAAAATTTTAAAATCCGAACTCACCAAGCGCAAAGTTAAAGCCGAAATCCATGTTATCAGCGGTTCAGTAGAAATTGCGCCAAGTATTGATCTCGCTGATGCAGTTTTTGATATTGTTAGCACCGGCAGTACTCTCCGGAGCAATGGTTTAAAAGAAGTAGAAACTCTACTCGAATCAGAAGCAGTATTGATCGCCCGCAAAAGTTCACTGGGTGAAGACCAAATAATTCTTGACGAGCTACTTTTCAGAATCAATTCTGTTATGAAAGCAGCCGATAAAAAATACATTTTGTTAAATGCTCCTGATAGTGCTATCGACGCTATTAGTGATATTCTGCCAGGTATGAAAAGTCCTACAGTAATGCCTTTAGCCAAAGAGGGCTGGAGTTCGGTCCACTCTGTAATAAGTGAAGAGGATTTCTGGAAAAATATCAAAAAATTGAAGGAATTGGGGGCTGAAGGTGTGCTCACATTTCCCATCGAAAAAATGATTTTATAGGAGGCAGTATGGAGATTATTAAGTATTCAGAAAAACAGGATTATAGACAAATTTTACAACGGCCATATTCTGCAAACAAAAAGCTACGCAAGGTGGTCAAAGATATTATAAAAAATATTCGGGATAATGGTGATAAGGCTCTATTTGAATTGGCGGCTAAATTTGATAATTCACCTGCAATGAAATCTCTCCAGGTCTCACAGGAGGAAATAGAAAAAGCCGCTAAAAATGTCAGTTCAGAAATGAAACACAACATTCAGCTTGCAGCTACAAATATAGAAAAATACCATAAAGCCGATCTGCCTTCTGGTTCCTGGGTCGAGACCTCATCTGGAGTAAAATGCTGGTCAAAAAGAGTTCCAATTGAAAAGGTTGGGCTTTACATTCCCGGCGGAAACGCTCCTTTATTCTCATCGGTATTAATGCTTGGGATCCCTGCTAAAATTGCTGGAAATGATGAGATTGTAATCTGTACTCCTCCTAATAAGGGCCAAATCAACCCTTTGATTCTTTATACTGCACATATGATTGGTATTAATAAGATATACAAAGCCGGTGGCGCCCAGGCAATAGCAGCTCTGGCTTATGGCACAGAATCTATTCCGGCTGTTGACAAAATTTTTGGTCCCGGTAACCAGTATGTAACCGAAGCAAAACAGCTTCTGAGTCAGGAACTTGTTTCTATTGACATGCCAGCTGGCCCATCGGAAGTATTAGTTATTTGTGATGATACTGCCGAACCGGAATTCATAGCTGCGGATCTACTATCTCAGGCAGAACACGGCCCTGATAGCCAGGTTATTTGTGTCACAACTTCAAAAAAATTAAGCGAGCAAGTTCAGGAGGCAGTTGATGAACAGCTCCAACAGTTACCACAGCAAAACAGAAATTATGCCCACAAGTCTCTGGAATATAGCAAAATTATGATTGTCAAAGACCTTTCCAATGCTATCGATATATCCGATGCCTATGCTCCTGAACATTTAATTATTATGACGAAAAATGCAGAAGAAATTGCTGGCCAAATCAAAAATGCGGGTTCGGTTTTTATTGGAAAATATTCACCGGAATCGGCAGGTGATTATGCTTCTGGTACTAATCACGTATTACCAACCGGTGGTTGGGCAGCAAGTTATAGTTGTCTATCAGTAGATGATTATATGAAAAAGATAAGCTTCCAAAAATTATCCCAAAAGGGGCTAAAAAATATCGGCCTGGCAATCGAGGAAATGGCAAAAGCAGAAAGTTTGTATGCTCACCAAAATGCTGTCAAGGTAAGATTGGCAAAAATTCAACAGGAGAAAGAAAATGATTGATATTCAAAACTTGCTTAGACCTAATATTCGCAAACTGAAGCCCTACTCTTCAGCTCGAGATGAATATAGTGGTCAGAAAGGCATTTTTTTAGATGCTAATGAAAACTCTTTTGGAACTCTGGAAAGCGGAGTTTTAAATCGCTATCCGGACCCTTATCACCGCCACTTAAAAAAAGGTCTTGAGAAAATTTATAATATTAATAGCAACAAAATTTTCACGGGCAATGGTAGTGATGAGGCTATCGATTTGTTAATCCGTGCATTTTGCATACCGGGTAAAGATAGCTTAATTGTGATGCCTCCTACCTATGGAATGTATAATGTAGCCGCCAATATCAATGATATCAATATTATAAATGTACCACTTTCACCCCAATTTAAAATCCGAACTGACGCGGTTCTAGAGCAGGCTAAAGATGCAAAACTTATCTTTATCTGTTCCCCCAATAATCCAACCGGAAATATTTTTAATCCGAATTCAATCAAAAGAATTGCGGAGAAATTTGATGGGATAGTAGTTCTTGATGAAGCCTATATCGATTTTACAGACAGGCAAAATGGATTGGTTTGGCTGAATAATTTTAATAATTTGGTAGTTCTACGCACTTTCTCAAAAGCCTGGGGAATGGCCAATATTCGTTTGGGAATGGCCTTCGCCGATCCTGAAATCATCGCTGTGCTCAACAAAATAAAATATCCCTATAATGTAAATGGTCTCACCTGTCGGAAAGCAATGGAATTAATAAAGAAGCAGGAGATCAAAAAGCAAGCAGTCGAATCGATTCTCAAAGAACGTACAAAAATTATCAAAAAATTAAATAAAATTTCGGGAGTAAAAGAAGTCTTCCCGACTGAGGCAAACTTCGTTTTAGCACGCTATGAAAAGGCAATAGAACTGTTTAATTATCTGAGAAATAAAAAAATCATCATTCGGAATCGAACTACTGTTATGCATTGTAGTGATTGTCTCAGAATAACAGTTGGAAAACCGCAAGAAAATGATAAACTTTTAAAAGAGATAGAAAATTTTTACAACTGAGGAATATATGAAAAAAGTACTTTTTATTGACCGCGACGGCACCATTATCATTGAACCTGAAGATGAGCAAATAGACTCCCTGGAAAAGCTGGAATTTTATTCCGGGGTGATCACCAATTTGGCCAAAATTGTAAGGGAAACAAACTATGAACTTGTCATGATCACAAATCAGGATGGCCTTGGCACGAATGCATTTCCTGAGGATACTTTCTGGCCAGCTCATAATAAAATGCTAAAAACTCTTGAGAATGAGGGGGTTGTATTCGATGATATTCTGATAGATAGCAGTTTTCCGGAAGATAACGCGCCTACTCGCAAACCTCGGACAGGATTATTAACAGAATACATAGAAGACGATGCATATGATCTTGAAAATTCCTTTGTCATAGGCGACCGCTGGTCTGATGTGGAATTAGCGGAAAATATGGGGGCCAAAAGTATAAAGTTGTCTAATGAGGCGGATAAAAAAGCAAATCTTGTTACTTCATCATGGGATACAATCTATAACTATCTATGTCAATCCGAAAGAAAAGCCCATAGCAAAAGGAAAACAAAGGAAACTGAGGTTGAGATTGAGCTTAATCTCGATGGATTAGGCAAAAATGAGATTGAGACTGGAATTGGCTTTTTTAATCATATGCTGGAATTATTCAGTAAGCACTCAGGTGTTGATTTGAAGATAGATATAAAAGGCGATCTAGAGGTGGATACTCATCATACAATTGAGGATACAGGAATTGTATTGGGACAATGTATTAAAGAGGCTCTGGGGAGTAAAGCCGGAATTCAGCGCTATGGATTCCTGCTGCCTATGGATGAATCGCTGGCCCAGGTTGCTATTGACCTATCCGGCCGAGGTGAACTTGTTTGGGATGCCGAATTTAAACGCGAAAAAATTGGCGATATGCCCACAGAAATGTTCATTCACTTCTTTAAATCTGTTGCTTATAATAGTGAGATGACTCTCAATATTCAGGTAGAAGGGCAAAATGAACATCACAAGATTGAAGCAATATTTAAAGCTTTTGCCCGAGCATTGAAAATGGCAATTGTAAAAACTGATTCTGATAGTATTCCCAGTACAAAGGGGCAATTATGAATGTTATTATTATTAAATATGGAGCAGGGAATGTTTACTCAGTCAAAACTGCACTAAATAGAATGGGAATTGAACCCAGTATCTCTGATAAAACAACAGATATCAGGAAGGCTGACAAAGTTCTATTTCCAGGAGTTGGGGAAGCCAGCTCTGCAATGCAATATTTGCAAGAAAAAAATCTGGACCAATTAATACCCGAATTAAAGCAACCATTCTTGGGAATCTGTTTGGGACTGCAACTGATGTGTAAATACAGCCAGGAAAATGATACTAAGGGTCTTGGTATATTTCCGGCTGAGGTGAAATATTTTGATATTGACAAAAAAGTTCCCCACATGGGCTGGAATAATTTCACAGAAATCCAGGGTAAACTATTCGAAGGAATTAATGCTTCTGATTATGTGTATTTTGTGCATAGTTACTATGCTACTTTATGTAATGATACATGTGCCAGAACCAGGTATAGTTTAGAATTTAGCGCTGCTCTCCAAAAAGATAATTTTTATGCCACCCAGTTCCATCCCGAAAAATCAGGTAAAGTTGGAGAACAAATTTTAAAAAATTTTATTGAACTCAAAAAATGAGGAAATCAAATGCAAGTCATACCCGCAATTGATATCATAGATGGTAAATGTGTGCGTCTCACAAAAGGCGATTTCAGCACCAAAAAAGAGTATTCAGAAGACCCGGTAGAGGTTGCTAAGGACTATAAAAAACATGGCATCGAACGTATCCACGTGGTTGATCTGGATGGTGCCAAACGGGGAAAGCCTGTTAATCTCTCCATAATGCAAAAAATTAAAGATGCTACGGACCTCTTCATAGATTTCGGCGGGGGCATTAAAAAAAATGAAGATATTCAGAATGCTTTTCAAAAAGGAGCCGACCAAATCACGGCCGGGAGTATTGCAGTAAAAAATCATAATAGGGTTTCGAAATGGTTAAAAAAATATAAAGATAGAATCATACTTGGCGCTGATATAAAAGATGGCTTCGTAGCAATCCATGGCTGGCAAGATATTACAAATACAAATATTTATAATTTTATAGATTCCTATCTTGAGGCCGGAATAACATCTGTTATCTGCACAGACATTTCCAAAGACGGGATGTTGACAGGCCCAGCTTTACCATTATACTCTAAACTTGTTCAAAAATATCCTGAATTAAATATTATTGCCAGCGGAGGAGTCAGTACAATCACGGATCTTGATAAATTGGAAGAGACCGGAGTTTACGGAGCCATAGTTGGCAAAGCAATTTACGAAGGCCGGATTACATTAGAAGAAATTACAGATTTTTCAAATTAGGAGCGAATAATGCTAAGTAAAAGAATAATTCCCTGCCTCGATATAAAAGATGGTCGAACTGTAAAAGGTGTCAACTTTGTTGACCTGCGAGATGCCGGTGATCCGGTTGAACTTGGTAGAAGGTATGCGGAGGAAGGAGCCGACGAACTGGTTTTTCTGGATATTACTGCCACAGTGGAAAAGCGTAAAACACTGGTAGAATTGGTCAAGAATATTGCCAAAGAAGTCAATATTCCATTTACAGTTGGCGGTGGTATATCAAAGGTAGAAGATGTGGCTGCCCTGCTCAATGCTGGAGCAGATAAGATTTCAATCAATAGCGCAGCAGTCAAAGATCCGGAACTTATCTCAAACTTAAGTCAGCGTTTTGGTAGCCAATGTGTTGTTCTGGCAATTGATGCTAAAAGCAAAAATAATTCCTGGGAGGTTTATATTCACGGTGGTAGAAAACCCACTGGAATGGATGCAATACAATGGGCTCAGGAAGGTGAAGCAAGAGGAGCCGGTGAAATCCTATTAACTTCTATGGATTGCGACGGAACCAAAGATGGATTCGATATTGGTCTGACAAGGCAGATTAGCAAAAATGTCAAACTACCTGTAATTGCTTCCGGTGGCGCCGGCACGAAGCAACATTTTGCCGAGGTTTTCAAAAAAGCAAATGCCGATGCAGGCCTGGCAGCCAGTATATTTCACTTTCAAGAAATTGCAATTAAAGATTTGAAAAACTATCTTGCTAAAAAAGGAGTTGAGGTTAGATTATGAAAGAATTGAATATTGATGAATTAGATTTTGATAAAGTAAAAGGTCTTATTCCCGCTATTATTCAGGATGCGGAGACAAAAAAAGTGTTGATGTTAGGTTATATGAATCGCGCAGCCCTGGAAAAGACCCTGGAAATCAACAAAGTCACTTTTTTCAGCCGTACAAAAGAGAGATTGTGGACAAAGGGAGAGACCTCAAAAAATTATCTAATACCCAAAGAAATTTTTCAGGACTGCGATGATGATACACTTTTAATCAAAGCTAAGCCTAAAGGGCCTGTTTGCCACACCGGTGCGGATACCTGCTTCTTTGAAGAAAATAAAAAAGAACCCTTTTTATACCAGCTGGAAGAAGTGATCCTGGATAGAAAGAAAAATCCCCGGGAAGAATCTTATACATGCAAATTATTCAATGAAGGAATTAATAAAATTGCACAAAAAGTAGGTGAAGAAGCCACCGAACTAATTATAGAAGCAGTAGATAACAATACTAAAAGATTGAAAGAAGAGACTGCCGATTTTATCTATCATCTACTGGTGCTTTTACGAGAGAAAGATATTGAGCTGGATGAACTGTTACAAGTTCTGGAAGCAAGGCATTCCCAGACATAATTACAAATATCCAGTGCAGCTGAGATTATATAGAATACCGGAGATAAACACAAAAAATCAATCCGGAAATAATATATAATTATATTTCACAAACCGGCTGGTTTGGAACCCGCAATCTTTCTTTATTATGGAACTAATTCAATATAACTTCTTTCTATTAAAGAATATGAATAAATATATTAAAATATGTTTTGTTATTCTGCTATTGATTTTTTCTCAGAAAATGGGCGCAGGTATCCAGGTCAATATCAAATATACCGGTGATAATCCTTCGGTTCCAAAGCTGACAAGAAAGATCATTAATAAAAATTTTAAACGTTATAAAAATTTCATAGGACTCGATCAGGATCTTAATATGCTATGTCTGATTGCAAGGAATAATAAAGAATTTATAGAATATCTGGGACATGAGACACCCAAATGGCTAGCAGGAGTCATGGATTACAGAGAAAATCGGATAGTGTTGAAATCTCCCAAATTCAAGTCAATATCACATGAACAATATGAAAATACTATTAAGCATGAATTGGTACATTTCATTCAAAATGCTGTTGTTCCTTTATCTATAACTCCTAATTGGTTTGATGAAGGTATAGCAGAATATCTTGCCAAAAACTATAACATCCACAGTCAGATAATACTCTCCCGGGCTTTAAATCAAGAAAAATTGATCTCCATCAAAGAACTCAATGTAGCCATAACTCCAAATAGAACAAAAAACCAACTAGCATATGCTGAGAGTGCTTCATTGATTGATTTTTTATTAATAGCCTATGGTGAGGAGGTTATTCAGACAATATTTAACCACCTTAAGAAGGGCTCAACATTTTCGAGAGCCTGGTCGTCAGCAACAGGCATGGAATATCAATATCTCGATTTTCACTGGCGAAAATATTTAAAAAAACGTTATAAATGGATTTTTCTTCTGGATTTTAAGTATTTAATATGGTTAATTATGCCTGTCCTTTTGGTTATAGGATACATAATTAAAAAGATAACAAACCGAGAAATAATCAATGAATGGGAAGAAGAAAGTGAAAAACAAGAAAATAAAGTTGATCCGGCCCAAGAATTTCTGGAGACTCCTGATCATATTGATCTTCCTGATAAATATGATTAATGCCCAGGCATTATTACAGGGAATGCAGCATCCAAAAAACGCTCAGGGCTGGGGCTTACAGGCAATCTCAACTTTCAAAGACAAGGGCACCGGTTCTGCTATAAATCCTGCAATAAGTGGTGTTTCAGCCAGCTATGTAAACTTTAATTATACTAAATTTGTTCTGGATATCAATTCAACCACTATTGACTTTGCTAACTCTTCTCCTTATGGAAAATACGGGATTTCAATTAGTTCTTTAAACTATGGTCAATGGGATGAAAAGGACGAGCAGGGTAATAAAATCGGCACATTTGGTGTAAATGACCTTTACACAAGAGTAAACTGGGCCAATCAGATAAAAGGAAATCTTTATAGCGGAATTAATCTAAGTTATGGTTTCTCCAGACTATATGATTATACAGCAAATTACTTAACCGGAGGGATGGGAATCATATATCAGACTAAATCTGATATTACACTCGGCCTTAGTGCGGTTAATTTTGTTCTGAGCGGTAAAAGTTATGTAAAAAAGGAAAAACTGGAATCAATATTAGTCCTAGGAGCTTCAAAGAAACTTGCCTACCTGCCAATGCGGATTGGTATTGATGCTATCCGGACTTCTAGTCAAAATTTTTATTTTAATCTTGGGGGACTTCTCTCTCTGGAGAGATTATTCATTACCTGGGGCATTTCTTCCAAAAAACAGGATTTATCTACAGAGGATCCTGTTAATAATTTAATAGCCGGAATCTCTGGCGGTTTTGGGATCAATTTTGAGCCTTATTCTTTATCCTTTGGCTATAGAAATATGGGAGGAATGGGAGCGATCTTTTCATTTTCTATCAATTGGGCATTTACAAAAGGTGACGATGATTAAAAAGATACAAATTAGTTTACTGCTGACAATATTCTTATTCAGCTGCAATAAAAATTCGAATAATGAGATCAGTTATGCTTTTGATATTCAACCAATTTTCAATAGTAATTGTATTCATTGTCATGGTAATTTTGAGCCTTCAGCAGACCTATGTTTGACTAATTATGACTCTCTAATGACAGGTGATAGTTATAACGGCCCGGTTATTAACCCGGAAGTGAAGCCAAAGTACAATATTTTATTCCAAAAAGTGAATCTGCCTCAGCCTCCCTTTGGAGCCAGGATGCCACTGGATGGTCCTCCCTACCTTAATAATCAGGAAATAAATTATATCTGGCTCTGGATCAAAAACGGAGCAAAGGATAATTAAGTGGGTGAGTAAGTAGTCGAGTGGAATGTGGTTTAGTGGCTAAGTAGTTGAGTGGAAAAGTGGTCAAGTGGAAAAGTAGTCGAGTGGAAAAGTAGTAAAAGAATATTCCTTGCTCTCGATATATTAAAATTAGTAATGGACTAAAATTTGGATATTATTGATTAATAATCCTGTAAAAAGTGGTTTTACAAGACTAATATTGTGGATATGTAATTTTTTTATATTGTCTTATATAGCGTTGTAATAAGATGTTGAAATAAATAGTATTGCGAGAGGCCCCTTTTACGAGACCATATTAATTGATCAAAAAAAATGGCTGCGGATTGAAAGTTAAATAGAATAATAATTGTTTGATGAAAGTATAAATTTTCCCAGCATTTCCCAAAAGTGACAGGTAGATAAATAACTTGCTATTGGGTATAAATATAAGCAAATTTCTGAGAGATTGATGAAATGATTAATTTTGCTAATATTTTACAAATGAATTTATTTGGAAAAAAAGCGAAAGACTTAATTTTTCCATTTTTGTCTTTGAGCATAGATGGTTCATCAAAAGTTACTCCAGGAAAGCGATGTAATCATGTAGTTCGCCAACCCTTGCGGTTTTATTATTTTTATAAATGGATAGTTACCACTGTATATTTTAACAAATGGAGATCAATTTTTTCAGGTGGATTGGTAATTTAATTTAAAATAAATCTAAGAGTTGTTATGACCCAAACCAAGGATTTCTCTCATATTTTAAGAATCGATCCTCTTTCCAGTTTAATAGAAGATGCTCCTGTGCCCCTCAAATTTAGAATTATAAAATATTTTCATCCCGAGGACAAAGAGAACCTCAGTCAGCTCCAGAAGGAGCGTAAAAATAATAAACGCAGAACCCAATTATTCAAATCCCAATTAGAAGATGGCAGCTGGAAGCTGGATACTGATTATAAAATCGATAAGAAAAAAAAGGCGATGTCTTTTTTGAAACAGCTTCAGAACTTGACGGAACTGCTCTATCTAGGAGAAAATTCTCAATCAGAAACAATAAAAAAAGCATTGATAAAACTTATAAAATATCAAAAAGAGGATGGTAAATTTCCACTGGCTCATCATCACCAGGGATATGCACTCTGGCTTTTAGCGCAATATGGATTGGCTGGCAATCCTATCGTAGAAAAAGGTTATCGCTGGCTAATTAAACGGCAAAGAAAGGATGGGGGTTGGATATCGCCTGTGATGAAAATGTCAGAAGATGTGTCTGGTGATGTGACAAGTTGTCTTTGGACATCAATAATTATTACTCAAGCCTTTAGTGCTCATTCTAGATTGAAAAATTCAGAAAATGCCAGACAAGCAGCTCAATTCATTGCCGACCACTATCTTTATAAAAATCATACATCTCTGTTCCCGGAAGATGATGCCTGGGATTTTTTATATACCAATCATACAGAGAATGGAATGTTCAGAGGCGGTACTCTTAAATTTTGTGAAGCACTGGCACCATTGAATTATATGCATTCAAACAAAAACTTTCAGAAGGCAATTAAGTGGTTAAAAGACATTCAACTAGAGTCAGGCCTTTTCCCCGCAAAAGCCGGTCATGACGAGCAAGGTGATTATCATGTAACATTTCGGGTTTTAAAAGTTCTTGATATGATTGCATAAGGTCGGCATAAATATTGCTGAATACAATATATGATAATATTTCAAAATAAAGGAGAGTGATAAGAATGCCTGAAGACAATATAGAAGAATTCAATGTTAAAGATAATATTAGTAATAAAACAGATACTTTGCCGGTCTTAACTTTGAGAAACACTGTACTTTTCCCCCAACAAGTAATACCAATTTACATTGGTAGAGAACAATCACTCAATCTGATCAATGATCTACCGGAAGAAGATAAAAGGATTATGGTGATCGCTCAAAGAGAAGGAGCAGTGGAAGACCCTAAGCCGGATGACTTGTACGATCATGGTACAGTTGCACAAGTTCTAAAAATATTTAAAATGCCGGATGAAAGTAAAAGTGCAATAGTTCAGGGATTAACCCGGGCTCAAGTCTCCAATCTAAGAATAGACAAATCATATTATATTGGTGAAGTAGAAGAACTAGATGAGTATTCCGAAGATAGTATCGAAATCGATGCTATGGTAGGAAATCTTAAAAAACATTATAAAAATTTGATTGAGATTGCACCCTATCTTTCTGAGGAACACAAATCGATGTTAACAAATATTCAAGACCCCGCTCGATTAGTTGATAGAGGAATTCATCTGATGAAAATTCCTACTAAAGAGAAACAGGATATCATTGAAGAACTGAATGTTAAAAATAGAATTGAAAAAGCAATCGTAATAATTAACCGGGAAATCCAGCGGATTGAGCTTGGTGAAAAAATTCAATCTGATGTTCAGGATGAAATTTCAAAGAACCAGCGAGAATATTTCCTGCGGGAAAAACTGAAACAGATAAAAAAAGAACTTGGGGAAGAAGAGGGTAATGTAGAGATTAAGGAACTGAAAGAAAAAGTTGAAGAAGCTAATCTTACTAAAGAGGCCCGGGAAGTCGCCGAAAAAGAAATTAAGCGACTCGAAAGAATACCGGCCGCTTCACCAGAATATAATGTAACTCGGACTTATGTGGAATGGTTAACTGACCTTCCCTGGGAAACTTATACGGAAGACAATCTTGATATTAAGAAAGCCCAGGAAATTCTAGATGAAGACCATTATGGATTGGAAGATATTAAGGAAAGAATCCTGGAATATCTTTCTGTCCGTAAATTAAAGAGGGAATCAGAAAATGAGGAAGCTTCAAAAGGTCCTATTCTCTGTTTCGTAGGTCCTCCCGGTGTAGGAAAAACTTCGATCGGTAGATCAATAGCTCGCGCTATGGGAAGAGAATTTATCAGAATATCATTAGGCGGTGTGCGTGACGAAGCAGAAATTCGCGGCCACAGAAGAACATATATCGGAGCCCTACCAGGAAGAATAATCCAAAATATCAAGAAGTGTGGCTCCAGCAATCCAGTCTTTATGCTGGATGAAATCGATAAGGTCGGTTCTGATTTTAGAGGCGATCCTTCATCTGCATTGTTAGAAGTCTTAGACCCGGAACAAAATTCTGAATTCAGTGATCATTATCTGGAAGTAGATTATGATTTATCTAAAGTGATGTTTATTGCCACAGGTAATTTAAAAGACCCAATTCTTCCCGCTTTAAAAGATAGAATGGAGATGATAGAATTTAGCGGCTATACAGAGGATGAAAAAGTAAAGATTGCAAGATCACACCTATTGCCGAAACAGATCAAGGAAAACGCTCTTAATCAGTTGAATGTGGAATTTAAAGACGAAGCATTACAAGAAATTATACGGCATTACACCAAAGAATCCGGGGTTAGAAACCTGGAAAGAGAGATCGGTAATGTCTGCCGTAAGATCGCTCATAAACACGAGAAAGATAAGCGTAGAAAAAATTTTGAGATAGACAAGGAAAGCATCTCGGAATTTTTGGGTCCGAAGAAATTTTTGATGGATGTCGCTGAAAGACTTTCCAAGCCCGGCGTAGCAATTGGCCTGGCCTGGACTCAGGTTGGTGGTGATATATTGTTTGTTGAGGCCACTAAGATGAAAGGTTCGGGTAAATTGAAATTGACAGGTAAACTCGGTGACGTTATGAAAGAATCCTGTGAAGCCGCAGTCAGTTATATTCGCTCCAATGCAAAAGAGCTGAATATTGACGAAGATATGTTTGAAAACACCGATCTGCATATCCACGTACCGGCCGGCGCTGTACCAAAAGACGGACCTTCCGCTGGAGTTACAATATTGAGTGCGGTTTATTCCTTGCTTACTAACACAACTGTTAAAGATAATTACGCTATGACCGGTGAAATAACTTTCCGTGGTTCGATCCTACCTGTGGGTGGAATCAAAGAAAAGGTTCTGGCTGCCAAACGCGCAGGACTAAATCACGTGATACTGCCAGACAAAAATAAAAAGGATATGGCAGATATTCCGGATAGAGTTAAAAAAGATATGGAATTCCATTTTGCCGGTGAGATGTGTGATGTTCTCGAGATGGTGATCGAGAAAGACGGCCAGAAATGTGAAGACTGATAATTGTTGAGTGTTATAGTCGCGAAGTTGTTGAGTGGTAAGTAAAATAAAATTTTAAAAGTTATTGGGAATCCCGGTAAGTTCGAAGATTTTTCTAAAATCCTGTACTTACCGGGATTCTTCTAATGGGAATGGATTTTACAGATATAAAGTAGAAATTTTTAGTTGCATCTTTTACATCTTCAATTTAAGTTTGAGGGCTTTTTATAGAAGAGAAATAAAATTGAAGGTCGGGCGATTAGCTCAGCTGGTTTAGAGCGTCTGCCTTACAAGCAGAAAGTCACTGGTTCGAATCCAGTATCGCCCACTAATTATAACCACTAATAAAACTAATAACTTAACACTTTTCACTTGATACCCCTGGGTAATTTATATTTATTATTACTGATAGTAAATATTGGTAAATCTTTGCCTGTGTTCCTCTATGGTGGTGCGTATAAAAATAGTTTGCGTATAAAAATATTTTTGTACGGTTAAGCATTATATACAACCTGCTGGTTTAATTGAAAATAGTCCATAGATTTTTGATTATTTTCCCTGCTGGTTCGGTCTCTCTGTCCTTTTCTTTGATTGGTTAAGGGTTTACCCTTTTGGTTTTTACGATTATTATCGGTGATATTAAAATCATTTCTCAATTCATCAATATTGAAGGTTGCATAAATTTCTGTTGTAGTAACTGATTTATGGCCTAATAATGTTTTGACTTTATAGATGTCCTTTGTCTCAGCGTATTTTTTAACCGCATAGGTATGTCTGGTGTTGTGAAATGAATAAGTTTCCCCATTAATCTTATATAGGTCTAATTTCCTTAGTATTTTTCTAAACTTCCGGCCAATAGTATTATCGGTATATTGCCCTTCCTTTGCTATAAAAAATTGTTCCCGTGTCTTGTCATCAATCGGGATCGACCTTTCCGCACCGTTTTTAATTGGGTCTGTTATTTTTATAAATCCATTATGATAAATTGCTTTGTGTATCTCTGATAAACGGCAGCCGGTGTTAAAATGAAAGTATATTCTGGCATACAGTTCTTTACTTTGTTTACTGGCCTCTTCAAGAATCATGTCTATTTGCTCTTGAGTAAAATATTTTGGTCTGTTTGGTTTTGTTGCTTTTTGCTTAAACTTGAAGGGAAGTTCTTTTATTTTGCCTTCATCTTTTAACCAGTTGAAAAATGCTCTAATAGACCTTAAATAAATATTGTATGAAGTCTTATTCGGGTATATCTCCGTTAGACCTTCCTCAAACCTGTCCCTGTCCTGTCTGGTAATATCTTTATATTTCTTATCAGCAAAAATGTTTTTAAGACGCCTCAAGGCCACTTCATAGACCTGGACGGTCTTTTTTGAAACGTGTCGCTTTTTATATTTCAGAAACCTATTTATTACCAGCGTCCAGCTTCTTTTGTAGTTGTGATTTTTTTCTTTGATTTCCTCTGGTGGTTTTTCTACAGAAATATCAGATAATTTAATCCGGCCTTCTTTAAATAATTTCTCTTGTCTCTGGATTTCTAAAAGCCTGGACTCTGCTCTTTTCTTTTGTTTAAGATAGAGTGGGATCACCTTTTGCTTATATTTTCCGTCCTCTTTGTAGGATACATGCGCATAATATTTTCCACGGTGCTTTTGTAAACTTGCCATAAGATCACCTACATTTACGATTTATCAATAAATTCATTTAAAGCCTTTTCGGAAATTAAAATTTTTCCTGCTTTTTTGTCTGATCCGCCTATTTTTTTGGCCTCTAACAATCCTTGACCAATATAATTTTCTACAGTTTTTTTACTTATTCTTAAAATCCTGGCAACTTCTTTTTTAGTGTGAAATTTCATCTTTTAACTCCTTATTTATACTACCTATAGGTATATTAACATCAATATATGTAAATATCAAGAAAATTATAGATAAATAATATACCCAATGAATGTTGTCCGGTATATAATTATTCTGGTATATAATTTTATAAACCATTTTTAAGGCTCTAAAAAATCCAAGTAAGGGCTTACTATTAATAAATCTTTTTATTCTAAATATACCCACGTACACGGCCATTTATTAGACTCTCAGCAATATTTAAGCGTTTACTTACTCTCATTGTCACGCTTTGGAAAATTATCCGGATATTTTTTAAAATCTGTCATAATAAAGTCCTTTAAATTTTGATTAAATATTTCCCTTGATCTAAATTAGAAAGTCCAATTTCTTGTACTATATTGTAATAAATTTTCTCGACTGTCTCCCCTCGATAGAATTTCATCCCGTAGAATTTTCTTATTAAAATTTTTATTTCAATATATTTAATTATCATAATATTCCCCATTATTCAAATAATTTTATTTTGTTAACTTCTTTTTTAATTCGTTTTCTGGTAATCTTATACCACTTCTCAGATATTTCAAATCCAATTGACCGGCGCGACTCTTTATATGCTGCTATAAGTGTTGATCCTGATCCACAAAATCCATCACAAATTAACGCCTTCGGGTTG
>JAIPHI010000143.1 GCA_021735285.1 Fidelibacterota bacterium
TTGATAGTTAAAGTAAGATTCTTAATGTCTTCCAGTTCCTTATTACTTAAATGGCAAATCTCTTGAGCTTCCGGCCACGAAATATACCTATCTGTGGTTTCCAATTTTGTTGAAACATCTAAAATTGGCTTATCAAGCTTTTGGCCCGGTTCAGGCATTTTATCGAGTCCAATATCTTCTATTTTTAAACTTCCTGATTTTAAACGTCTAAAAACTGATGAGCCAGCAGGAAGGGAGTTACGGTAAATGATTTCAATTGGAATTAAAAAGTTATATTCTTCTTTTTTAAACGGAGAATAATCGTATGCTTTCCCTTTGATACCAGGTTTTACTACCCGAACCAGATCAATTTCGAGATTATTGGATGGTTCCTCCATCTCATTTAATTTTTTGGCTTTACCGTTTTCCACTATACCACGATAATGAGTATTAATGCCGGCTTTTTCCATCTTTTCAAAAAAATAAGCGGTAACTATACAAATAGCAGCACCCTTATCATCAATATGATCAGGCATTTCCCCCCAGTCAAATACAGAATATCGATCTGAAAAAATGAAACGTCCAATCCCTGTCTCATCTACACTAGGTTCCTCGATAACTATTAGATCCTTGACACTACCCATTGACATTACCTCCTTGATATGATTTACTTAATTGACAGCTTTTTATCGTTACTTAGTTTTGCGAAATTTAAATTCCTTTTCCTGTAGTAAAAGGATTGGGAAAGATTAAATACACTATAATTGTAAATTAAAATAGATTAAAACCATAATAAAATCAAGCCCCCAGTATTAATTAAAACTTATATCACAAATACAACAAGCGGCAAATTATTCTTCTATCTGCACATACCTGGCGATAATTGTTTTGATATTATGTCCCTTGAATTTAATCTTAAGTTTAGAATTTTTGCCATAACCGGCAACATGTAATATTTTTCCCCGACCAAACATTTTATGCCTTACTGTCATTCCGGTTTCCGGCTGTACAAATTCTTTTTTCCTATTTTTGGTGGTTTTTCTACTGCTTCTATTCGGCTTTCGTTGGGGACTTTTACTTTGGGTTTGGTTTTTGGAATTTGATTGAGCAGCTCTTCCTGCATTTGGGGATGGCGAAAAACCAGATATACTACCTTGAGTCTCAATAAGTTTATCCGGTATTTCCTCTAAAAATCGGGAAGGACTCATTGAACGGGTTTCGCCTCTAATATTACGATTTTGGGCTGTTGTTAAAAAGGCTTTTTCCCGGGCTCTTGTTAAACCTACATAAAATAGTCGGCGTTCTTCCGATAATTGATCGGCAGACTGGTCCCAGCCCACCGGTAAAAGTGATTCATTAACTCCGGCGATTATGACTACAGGAAATTCAAGTCCTTTTGCACTATGGAGAGTCATCATTGAAACACAATTTCTGCTATCATCCCAGTTATCAATATCTGCTACCAGTGAAACTTCTTCAAGAAAACCTTCTAAACTGGGTTCTTCGCATTGGCTACAATAGTCGCTAATAGCATTAATTAATTCATCCAGGTTGGCTATTTTTTGCTGCGCTTTTTCGGATTTATTCTTTTTGAGATGTTCCCGCAATTCAATATCATCAATTAGGATTCGAACCCATTCTTCCAGAGGCAGTTTTGCCTTTAATTTTTTATATCTCTTAATCAATTTATGAAACTTTTTTAGAACTTTTTTTCCTCTTGCTCTCAAATCAATAAAATCTAAATGAGAAAGTGCTTCAAAGATTGGTATATCTTTCTTTTGAGCAAATTGTTCTAAAGGAGCAAGTGTCTTTTTTCCAATTCCCCGTCGAGGCCTATTAATTATTCTTTTTAAACTTATATCATCCTTGGGATTAGCAAATAACTTAAGATAAGCCAAAATATCTTTGATCTCTGCTCTTTCATAAAATCGGACTCCCCCCACAATTGTATTTGGGATTTTATGCCGGTTTAAAAGCTGTTCAAGAACACGACTCTGTGCATTTGTACGATATAAAATAGCAAAATCTTTAAATTTTCTCTTATTTCTATAAATTTCACTCTGTATCTTCTGGGCAATTTGACGGGCTTCATCATATTCGTCTCTAGTATTAATAAGTGTGACTTTTTCGCCTTCTTTTTTATCGGACCAGAGTTCTTTATCAGCGCGGTCTTCATTATGCTCTACAACTGATGAAGCAGCCTGCACAATAGTTTTTGTAGATCGATAGTTTTGCTCCAGTTTGAAAACTTTAGCGCCGGGAAAGGTGGACTCAAAGGAAAGAATATTGGAAATATCTGCACCGCGCCAGCTATATATGCTTTGATCATCGTCACCTACTACGCAGACATTTTGATGCTCCTCTCCTAAATTCTTGATCAGTTGAAATTGAATATGATTTGTATCCTGATATTCATCTACAAGGATGAATTGGAAAAGAGTTTGATATTTATCCAGTACTTTCGGTTTTTTCTTGAAAATTTCAAGTGGTAAAACGAGTAAATCGCCAAAATCTACAGCATTTGATTTTTTAAGATTTTTTTGATATAAAGGGTAGATCAGATTTACTACCTTGTCATAATTACTGAACTCCTCCGGTTCAAATTCTTCAGGTTTTGTGCCTTCATTTTTAAGTGTCGCAATTTTGTTTACAATTCCTTTGTTAGTAATGCCTTCAGTATCAAAATTATTTCGGTTAACAATATCTTTGACCAGGTTTTTTTGATCGGTTGTGTCATAGATAGTAAAGTTTCTTGTATATCCTAAATGATGGATCTCCTTACGCAGAATGCGGGAACAAATGGAATGAAATGTTCCGATATTGATCCGACTGCCAACCGGGCCCACAAGTGCTTTAACCCGTTCTTTCATTTCATCAGCAGCTTTATTGGTAAAAGTGAGAGCCAGGATATTTTCCGGACGTACAATATTCTTGTCAATTAAATAGGCTATTTTATGAGTTAATACCCGGGTTTTGCCACTCCCCGCTCCAGCGAAAATTAAAGAGGGGCCCTGGTTATATACTACTGCATCTTTCTGAACTTTACTCAGATTTCCTAACATAAATTTTACACCAAAACTTATTTTTGATTGTTAACTTTTTGTCTATATTGTTGAAAATCTTGCTTATATTTTAAAAATTGATTGTAATTCCTCGTAAAAACGTGTTCACCATTACCTTTAGCAACCATATATAGATAATCAGTATCAGCCGGATTTACTGCCGCTTGTATTGATTTTAGACCTGGATTATTGACCGGTCCAGGGGGAAGACCATAATTTATATAAGTGTTATAGGGCGAGCTGATTTCCAGATCACCATTAAAGATCCGGCGAGGGCCATCAGGGATAATATATTGGATTGTGGGATCTGCATTCAGATGCATTCTTTTTCGTAAACGATTATAATATAAAGACGCCACAATAGGTCTCTCTTTGTCTAAAATACATTCACCTTCCACAATTGAAGCCAGGGTTAGTATTTCATGTAAAGTATAACTGGAAGATTCAATTTGGGGCTGTAGATTTTTAATTCTGGAAAATAATGTCTTTACCATTTTTCGAATAATTTTCTCAGGGGTGGCCTCCGGTACAAAGTAATAGGTATCAGGGAATAAATAACCTTCAAGAGTATTGACATCTAAATTGTAACTATTTATTAATTCATCCTTTTTTGTCGTAGCAAGAAAATTACTGTCAGAAAAACTATAATAGGGACTAACTATTTGTGCAATTTCCTGATTTGTAGAACCTTCGGGTATGGTAATTTTAACAGCATACTGATGATTGGCCACAAGCATATTTATTAATTGAGAATAATTGTCAACATTTTTAACTCTGTAAAATCCGGCTTTTAGTTGTTTGGATTTGCCTTTAATCTTAACGGCCATGATAAATTTATCCAGATCATTGATAATATCTTTATGCTCAAGTTTTTCGGCGATTTTTTTGACAGTTAATCCCTCGTTAATTCTAAATTCCTGCTTTGATTGTGACACAGGAGTATTTAGAATATTCACTCCATAAGCCAGTAAGATCAATAAACCAGTCGCTAAAACTAAACCAGTGAATTGAAAGGCTTCCGGTAATTCATCATATAGACGTTTAATCTCTTTTATAAATTTCATATTTTTAGGCCGATATTGGTACCGGAACAAAAGTTAGAATAAATATTGTGAGGGCTATAATGCCAATAGTCTTTTCTCTGGTTGTTAGCTCCTTGCCAGGATTTAAAACTGGTGGATGTTTTAATTTTATCACAAAAAAAACGAGAGCCGCCCAAATAAGCCAATTCAATGTGTTGACATCAAATAAAAAATAAGGAATTGTACCCAAAAGTACTAAGCCAATAAATATCACCCAACCAACTTTTTTAAATTTGTCACCTAGCAGAGCATAGGCAATATGACCGCCATCCAATTGCCCCAGAGGGATCAGATTCAACATTGTTACTAATAATCCTATCCAGGCAGCAAACCCCACCGAACTGATCATAATTTCCTGATTTGCTGCTAGATGGGGATACATGATTTTGGCCGCTGCCCAGGTGAGAAGAGAATCACCGAGCTGCAATCCACCCGCCACTCCATTCACTGTTTGAATCTCAGAGATACTCAAGCCAATAAATAGAGCCGGTACTGCAATTATAAATCCGGCAATAGGTCCGGCGGCACCAATTTCTATTAATGCCTTTTTACTATGGATAGGAGATTTCATCTTAATAAAGGCTCCAAAAGTTCCTATGAAAGTTGGAGCCGGAATAAAATAGGGGAGAGTGGCATCAACATTGTGCTTTTTTGCAAAAGTATAATGACCCAGCTCATGTACACCAAGAATTAACATCAGAGTCAATGAAAAAGGTATTCCCTTATATATTAGTAAAGGATTTTTAAATATATTGGCCCCTTCCATAAGGGCGCCAGCAGCCAGAGTAGTAATAATAGTAATGAAAAATAAGATGAGATTCATGCGATTTGATTTTTTCTTTTTCTGTTGGGGCTTGATTCTAAAATATGTATGACCATTTGTAGAATGTTGAGTTATTTCACCAATTAATTTACCAGCATCTTTTTTAATACTATTCAGATCGGTATCCGGATTTCTCAAGGAGCCTTCAATAATAAGATTTTCCTTAGATGTACCTACTTTGTGGATTAAAATCCACTGAGAAAGGTATTGTATAATTTGTTGCTTTTTGTAATTATCCATCGCTTTAAATTGTATCCTTAACTATTCTTAAAGCAGGCCAAAATTAACAGGATTTAACTTTATAATCAATTCTAAATTTCATAACTCTTAAGTAGATTAATCTATTCTGCGACCATTGATAAATTAGATTTGCTTTAAAATAATAAGGGCTTTAGATTGTAATACAATATAATCTATGACAAGCAAGAATGAGGTTTCCTATGTTTAAAAAATTAAGAAAGAGAAGGTCTAAAAAAGCCGGGCTATCACCTGGCACATTAATTCATATAGGGGAACAGAAAACAGAATATGTTGAATTATCAGTTATTGATTACAATTCAGATGAAGCTGAATTTTCTAAAATAGATACTCCGGATAAAATATTGAAATACATTAAAAATGATAATGTTAGCTGGTTGAATGTTTGTGGTTTACATCAGCCGGAAATTATTGATCAAATAGGACATGAGTTCGGAATCCACTCGCTGGTATTAGAAGATATCTTAAACACCGAACAAAGACCAAAGGTTGAGATTTATGATGATTATATTTTTATAGTTGTTAAAATGTTACAATATGATGAAAAAAAGGAAGGCCTGGATGTAGAACAGTTGAGTCTGATTTTAGGGAAAAATTTTGTCATTACCTTTCAGGAAAAGGAAGGGGATGTATTTGACAGACTACGAGAATGGATAAAAAAAGGAAAAGGCCGCCTTCGAAAAAAAGGTGCTGACTATCTCGCCTATGCTCTGGTTGATGCTGTAGTTGATCACTATTTCCTTGTGCTTGAAAAATTTGGAGACGAAATTGAAAAAATAGAAGACAATGTATATCTTGAACCCGATTCCGATATGGTAAGTGAGATCCAAAGGATCAAAAGTGATATGATTTTTATTCGAAAATCCGTTTGGCCATTACGAGAAAGTATTAATCTCCTGATGCGGGATGAAACACCTTTTATTAAAGAAGAAAATATTATTTTTTTACGAGACCTTTATGATCATACTATCCAGGTCATTGATACTATTGAAATCTTTCGGGAAATGGTATCAAGTCTCTTAGATGTTTATCTCTCCAGTATTTCTAATCGCATGAATGAAGTCATGAAAGTCCTGACAATTATTGCTACAATTTTTATTCCTTTGACATTCATAGCCGGTATATATGGTATGAATTTCGAATACATGCCTGAACTAAAAATTCCCTGGGCCTATCCTGCTGTCTTAATTGTTTGTATATTAATTGCTATTATTATGCTTATTTTCTTTCGAAGAAAAAAATGGTTGTAAATATTTTTATATACAATAAAAAATGGGGCTTATAGTATTTTGATAGTTGTGTAGGAAGATAATGGATAAAAGGTAAAAATTATTTCAACTATTTAATGAAATACTATGAGGTTGGTTTCAGGGGAATTCATTTCAAAATAAGTGGAATTTTATCAAAATTGTAGATCGCAATTACTTTCAGAGAGATAATTTGATAATATTTCACTAGCTTCTGAAATATTATCGCAAAAAATCTGTAGATTTGACTTATTATTCATAATGGAATATGGATTGTAAAAAAAATTATCCCATAAAAATAGGAATTAATTGAATTGAAATTAGAATTGAAACTGAAGGGAG
>JAIPHI010000144.1 GCA_021735285.1 Fidelibacterota bacterium
GGGCTTTACTCCCAATATGGGGGCCAACAATACCCTCGTCTTCGAGCTGATCAATAATTCTTGATGCCCGAGCATAACCAATTTTTAGCCTTCTTTGCAGGAGGGAGGCTGAACCCTGCTGATGAGTTACCACCAACTCAAGTGCTTCATTAAAAAGCTCATCCCTATCTTTGGCAGCATCGATATCTTTGGTTCCCTTCTCTACAGCAGATGATAATTCTTCAGACTCCGGAGCAGGCTGATCCTGGATATAATCCATAATATCTTCCAATTCTTCCAGAGAAATATAGGCACTATGATATCTTCTCAATTCCGGATTTGTGGGGGTGGTGATTAACATATCTCCTCTCCCCAGTAAATTTTCTGCACCATTATTATCAAGAATAGTTCTGGAATCAACCTTGGACGTCACTTTGAATGCAATTCTGGCCGTAAAATTTGCCTTGATCACACCGGTGATAACATCGACTGAAGGCCGTTGTGTGGCAATAATCATGTGAATTCCAACAGCTCTGGCCATCTGAGCCAGCCTGGCTATCGGCCCTTCTATTTCTTTTGCGGAAGTCATCATCAGATCAGCAAGTTCATCGATCACAATTACTATTTTGGGTAAATATTCATTATCTACTTGCCCACTAACTACTCTCTGGTTATACTGGTCAATATTTCTAACAGAAGCATCTGAAAGTAGCTCATAACGCCGTTCCATTTCCATTTCCAAAGATCGAAGGGCTACTATTGCATTATCGGTTTGAGTTATGACATCTTCATCCAGGTCTTCGATATTGACCAGATAATGTTTAGCCAGTTTTTCATATAATGATAATTCCAGCCGTTTAGGATCGATCATAACGAACTTGACCTGATTCGGCTTAGACCGAAATAGGATGCTTGCAATCATCATATTAATACAAACACTTTTCCCTGAACCGGTCGCTCCCGCTATCAAAAGATGAGGCATTTTAGCAAGGTCTATTGTTTTGACTTTACCGGTAGTATCGGTACCCAAAGCAATTGTCAATTGCGAACCGGCATTAGCAAACTCATCGGAATTTACTATGCGTTTAAAAAATATGGTTTCACGGCTATCATTGGGTATTTCTATGCCTACTACGGATTTCCCTGGAATGGGAGCAATTATTCTGATACTTTCTGCTTCCAGTATCCTGGCCAGATCATTGGCTAAATTGCTAATTCTACGGACACGCACACCAGATTCGGGTTCTACTTCATATCTACTGATAATTGGTCCGGCTACAACATTCACAACCTTACCATGAACATTAAAAGTTTCCAGGGATTTTTCTAATTTATGCGAATTTTTTTTGATTTTCTTTTTGGAAGGCCTTCCGGAATCTTGGTTATTATAGGATTTCAAAAGGGATAGCGGGGGAAACTGATACTGTTTAAAGGACTTCTTACTTTGCTGTCCGGAGGTGTCTTTATTTTCCGCCTCTGTTATGGCTGGTTCTGTATTCGGTCTAGACCCTGCCCTGGTTGTTTTGGAACTAGACTTCCGATTAAAAAGTTTTGATTTTTTCTTTTTCTTATGTTTTTTTGAAGATGATCGTTTGGAGCTTCGTAATTTATCCCTGAGATTAATAAAAGGAGAAGCAAAACTCCAGCGGAAATAGCCTACAATTAAAATCACCTGACCAACAATTAAAATTATAATAGTGCCTGGCAGGTGCAACCAATCATATAAAAGCTGGGCGATGGCCCCTCCGATTAAACCGCTATAACTATATCCTTGCTCAAAACTCCAATTCTTTATTAAATTTGGTAGAGCAGCGGCAATACAAACAATCAATCCGGTCAAAACAAGGTAGATAGTAAAACGAAGTAAAACTGAATATTTTTTATCGCCGAAAACCCAGATACCCCACAAAACTAAAAGCAGCGGAATCATAAAAGCACTAATCCCAATTCCCATTTTGATCAAATAATGAGATACAAAAACTCCAAAAAGACCCATCCAATTACTAATTGCCAGGGAACTGGAGATCGTCGGTTCCTCGTTTGGAATATAGGAAAACAAACTCAGGAATATTAAGACCCCCAGGGTAATAAGAAGAATACCTGTTATTTCTTTTCTTCGTTTCATACTGGTGATGAATCCACTAATGGTGGTTTCTTAATTTCAGCCGGCACTTTCTTTTTCCTTATCTTAATCTCGATTGTAGTCCCGGGTTTACTATATTCGGTTTTTACATATCCGATTCCAATGCCAGTATTAAGTATAGGTGACATTGTACCACTGGTGACCTCCCCAATTTCTTGACCATTTTTAAAAATCGGATAGCCCTTTCTGGGGATTCCCCGCTCATTCAAAACAAAGATTATACTTTTCCTTGACAGGCCATTGTCTTTGATCTCAGTAAGGGCATCCTTACCTATAAAATCCTCTTTGTCTAATTTGGTAATCCAGCCCAAACCTGCTTCCAGAGGGTTTGTGTTTTTGTCAATATCATTGCCATACAGAGCATACTTCATCTCCATTCTCAGAGTATCTCGCGCTCCTAATCCTGCCGGTTTGATATTATACTCTTGCCCCGCTTGAAAAATTTTATCCCACAACTCATCACTATCTTCAGGATCATGATACAGTTCAAAACCTTTTTCACCGGTATAGCCCGTCCTAGAAATCGTCATTTTTTTTCCAGCTAATTTACCTTCCACAAAATTGTAGAAACCAATTTCGCTCAGATCAATCTCTGTCAATTTTTGAAGAGTAGCTAAAGCATTGGGGCCTTGCACTGCAAGCAGGCCTATAGTATCACTTTTATTAATTATACCAATATCTCCCTTGTCCATATTTTTCTCTAACCATTTAAAATCTTTCTCAATATTGGAGGCATTGACAACCATCATAAAATAGTCTTCAAATTTATAAACTATCAAATCATCAACAAGGCCGCCATCAGGATAACACATAGCATTATATTGGGCTTTTCCCGGCTTCAGACTGGTTATGTCATTGGTTACCATTTTATTGATAAATTGTTCCGCATCAGCTCCTTTTACAATAAATTCCCCCATGTGCGATACATCAAATACACCCACACTTTCTCTGACAGTTCGATGTTCATCCATTATTCCTGCATACTGAATGGGCATAGAATAGCCCGCAAAAGAGACCATCTTTGCATTATGTTCTTGATGCTTTTTGTAAAATGGTGTTTTCTTGTCTCCCATTATTTCCCCTCTCTTTACATATTACTTAAAGCATATTTTATATAATCTTGAACAGTCGCTTCATCTCCCAATTTTCTTACAGCTTTAGAAACTGCCCGATTTGCTTTGTTCTTATTATATCCCAATTCAACAAGAGCATCTATAGCTGTAGAATTAGGAGTAGAAGTAGCGACTTTTGAAGAAGAAATAAATTCTCCTTCAGCTGCACCCGGTATATCCTCAATCTTTTCATTTAACTCCATTATGATCCTTTTTGCAGTTTTTTTCCCAATCCCGGGAATCCTGGTTAGAGCCTTTACATTCTGAGTAACGATTCGTTTTTTAAATTCAGCAGGAGTGGCTCCCGACAGCATTGTCATGGCTGTTTTCGGACCAATGCCGGAAATGCCGATTAACATTAAAAATAGTTTGCGCTCTTCTTGTGTAAAAAATCCATAGAGTCGCTGGTCATCTTCCCGTACATAATGATAGATTAAAAGTTTTGTTTTTTCATTGAGATCAGGTAATGATTCAAAAGTAGTGAGGGGAATGTGCACTTGATAGCCTACTCCATTCACGTCGATAACAGCAAAAGTGGGTTCTTTATTAGTCAGTTTGCCTGCAATGTATTCATACATAAATTTTATATCCTTCTTGTAAACTTAAACTGGTTTAGATGACAAATGGCAGCTCCCATGGCATCACTTTCATCCAGACTTTTAGGTAATTCCGGTAAGTTTAGAATATTTTTAACCATATAACGCAATTGTTCTTTTTGTGCTCTACCATTGCCGGTTACAGAGGATTTAATTTTTTTAGGAGCATACTCGAAAATTTCAAGCTTTGCATTGGCTCCGGCAAGAATAGCGGCTCCCCGAGCATGTCCCAGCTTAATAGCAATCCTCACATTCTGAGCATAGATCGCCTCTTCGATCGACATAATATCGGGTTCCCATTTTGAGATCACCTGTTTGAGCCCATTTTGAATCTTGACCAATCGATTGGGGAAATTTTTTTGAGGTGAGGTTCGAATCACACCACTCCCCAAACACAGTATTCGATTACCTTTTTTTTCCAGTAAACAGTATCCGGTATTTTTTAATCCGGGATCAACACCAAGTACTCTAATATTTATACTCCTTAGTCATTATCACTTAACTGAGCTAGGACTTCATCCTCAATATCAAAATTGGCAGAAATATCCTGGGTGTCATCATGCTCTTCCAATTCATCCATCAGTTCAAGTATTTTTTCTGCAACTTCCGGATCATCAATCTTGACTATATTTTGGGGAACCATATCAATATTGGCTTCTTTGACAGGGATCGCTGAATCTTCAATATTATCTTTGACTGAATGGACTTCTTTTGGAGCTGTTGTCACTTCATAATAATCCCCTTCATTCGAGAAATCCTCAGCTCCAGCGTCTGATGCAATCAAAAACGCCTCGTCTTCAGGGCTTTTGGAAGAATCGATGATAATTTTGCCCTGCCGTTCAAACATCCAGGTCACACTTCCGTCACTGCCCAAATTGCCCCCATAGGATTCTAATAAATGGCGTATTTCAGAAACAGTCCGGTTGGTATTATCAGTCAAAGTTTTGATCCAGATTGCCACGCCCCCCGGTCCATAACCTTCGTAAGTTTGTTCCACATAATCAACACCTTCCAGCTCTCCGGTGCCTTTTTTGATAGCCCGCTCTATATTATCTTTAGGCATATCATTGTCTTTAGCTTTATCGATAGCAGATCTTAAACGAAGATTGGTCTCAGGATCACCACCCCCAAGTTTGGCTGCTACCTGGATTTCCTTAACTAGTTTCCCAAATAGCTTCCCCTTTTTGGCATCCTGAGCCTGTTTCCTTCTTTTAATATTTGCCCATTTTGAGTGTCCTGCCATATCTATCCTTTATCTTTTATTATTAAAAAGGTATTTGTTTCTCTCGAATCCGAACTCTTGCTCTAATAATCCAGGCTCTGTTATATCCCATTCTCTTAATTCTATCTAACAAGCGCTCAGCCTCCATGCGGGACGCACAATTGCCAACTCTAATTTTCCAATAAGGTGGATTCCAGATCATCTGTGTGTTTTCCTTGCCAAAGACCGAGCTTAATTTATTTAATATGGAATCTGCTTCAACCCCATCCTTAATTGAAACTGCCTGGACTTTCCAGCCCATCTGCTCCACATACCGCATGGAATCTCTCTGGCTATAACGGTCTGGCTCTATTCCGGTAAAAATTTCTTTGATCATTGTCCCATTAGCAATTGGAAGAAATGGTTCGTTCAAAGTTAAAGGATCGAACTCTTCATATTGATGCGGTATTTCATTCTGTGAAATACCGAGCCGGGAAAACAAAAGAATCAAGAGTAATAACTTGTATATTTTATCCATAATAAATCCTCTAGTAGATGTCTAAATATAACCAATTTATTAGTTAGATAAAAACCGTGTTTTACTGGAAAAATAATTAAATTATTCCTATCGCTTCGGACTCTATCCAGCCCTGTTTTCCATCAATTAATTCTATTTTTAACCAATTGTCATCTCTATCAATAATTTTTACTTTGGTACCCTTATGAATTAAAAATAGTGTTGTGCTGCCTCTTTGCGGTGCTGCGACAGTCTCTATCTCCTCCTTCAGAATAATACCCCTATCTTTCCTATTCTGCATTTTATGCTGATAGTAGAGAGGATAGATTGATAAGAGTAGAATTAAAACAAAACTAGTCATTAAAGGCCGGGTTATATTTCTGATTCGTTCTGAAGAGGATAAAGATTGAATTGCATAAATGACCGAGATAATAAAAATTGTAATAGAGAATACCAGAGCCCAGCCAGTAGCTGTCAGATTGTCTATGCCTTCCTGAATCCACCTAAAAATTATAAACTCAGATGGACGATCAATCTTATCTTTAATTTTTAAACGCGCGAGTTCAAGATTGAATTCAATATTTTTATCATCCGGCAAAAATTTTCGCGCCCTCTCATAATTCAAAATAGCCTTCCCAATCTCTCCGTTCTTATAATAAGCATTTCCAAGATTATAATATAATTTTCCGCTTTCGTAACCTGCCCGAAGCACTTTTTTATAATTTTGGATAGCCTCTGTATAATTCTTTTGGTTATACAGTTGATTGCCCTTTTGAAAAGCAGATTCTAAACTGGCCTCCTGTGCATATTGCAATCCATTGAAAAGCAGTAAGATGACAATTATTGATTGGATAGCTCTTCTATTCATTAACCTTTATCCTTGATTATACTAATAATCTTTACAGATGTCGTTTCAAAGTTTTTTGCAAATTCCGGCCTTGATTGAATAGCTGTTCTAGTTCATCTTTTGAAATGGCCTCCGGTGCATATTTTTTTAGTTCCAGATTTTGAAGAAAGCGTTCCAATTCTTCTATTTTATCTTGATCAATTGTGTGCTTCTTCTCTACTTGCTCTATAATATCTTGAATATCTGTGCCAGAAGCAGGAAGACCGGTTTTATCTGTAATATAACCAGCTACCGCTTCATACAATTCTTTAGCCGCAGTATCAAGTTCATCATTTTGCAAAGCCTCCTGACTGGATTGGAAGCATTGCTTGGCTCTCTTTGCAGCATTTT
>JAIPHI010000145.1 GCA_021735285.1 Fidelibacterota bacterium
AAATCTATACAGATGGTGCCTGCTCAGGTAATCCGGGACAGGGAGGCTGGGGCGTTGTTGTAGAGAATGCTGGTGAGGTGACTCGCACATATAGTGGTTATGCAGCGGAGACTACAAATAACAGAATGGAATTGCAGGCTGCCATCATAGCCTTAAAAGTAGCCAAAAAATTAGGATCAGTAAAAATTTATACTGATAGTAATTATGTCAAGCAAGGCATTACAACCTGGATAAAAAATTGGGAAAAGAACGGCTGGAAAACTTCAAGTAAAAAACCTGTCAAAAATCAAGATCTCTGGCAAAATTTAAATGATCTTAATTCCGAGGCTGTAAATTGGTATTATGTACCAGGCCATTCCGGTGTTAAGCTAAACGAAATTGCCGACGATCTGGCTACTAATATTATTAAGTATAATCAAGAAGAAAGTGACTGAGATTAGAAGTGCCGCTAAGATTATTGATAAACTTTGCCAGGTGAATCGCAAAAAGTGAGTATGATGACTGGAAATATTCTCCCTTATCTTAAATCATCATTAATAATTATAGTAATGTTCGACTCTCAGATGATTTTGATGGATTTTTATCCTGCTTCACTTTTTCTTATTCTAGTTTATATGGGTGGTGTGTATCTAATTTCCAGAGTTTAAAATCCCAAAGGGAGCAACCACGCAAAACCAGGCAAAAATATGATCCTGGTGAAATTGGCTGGGATAGTGTGATGATTCTGGCTCTGTTTATATTCGATTGCTAAATTATGCTGTGAATCTAAACTTTTGTTAACCTACTCTTGGAGAATGAAATAGTCTTATTCTAATCATTTGAAGATCATATACTTTTGTAATCGCGTTTAAAAAAAGGAATCAGAGAATGCCAATTACTCATGAAAAAGAAAACAAAAAGTCTAATAACCATCAACATCTACTGCGCAATATATTGATTGCGATCATTATTGGTGCTATAGTTGGTGGCTTTCTACCGAAAATTGCATCAAATTTTGAAATCCTTGGTGAATTGTTCCTCAATTCACTGATGATGATAGTAATTCCTCTGGTTATGTTCTCTATGATAATCGGAATAACAAGCCTGGGGGATATTAGAAAGGTTGGAGCATTAGGGAAAAATACAATTTTATACTATTTGATAACTACTGGATTATCGGTTTTTATAGGATTAGTGCTAGTCAATATCATCCAGCCTGGGAGTGCTCTTTCACCAGGAGAAAAGCATTCCGGTTCCGGATATCGATTGGATTCTCAGAATAATAATATAGTATTCATCAAAAATGATAGCCTCGCTACTCAGAAATATGATAATAAATATAAAGTTACTTTAATGGATCAGAATATTTCTGGTATTATCGACTCTGTTGGTAAAAATCATATAATAGTAAATTACTGGCAGCCCCATAGTTCTCGTTATGTAAAATACTTAAAGACGGAAGCCGGTGATAAAATTCCAATAATGGCCAATCAAGATACATTGATATCAGCAGAACCGAAACTAAAATTAGAGGGAATGGGAATAAAAATAGGATTGGCTGGTGATCAGAGCCTCGTTAGCAAAGAAGGACAGACAATCTTATCAACTATAAAAGAGGTCCTGATCGGAAATAGGGAAGCAAACAGCGAAGGCATAATTCCCCGCAATATTTTTAATGCCATGGTTAGAATGGATATTCTGCCAATAATTGTTTTTGCCCTTTTAATTGGAGCTGCATTATCCGTAGTAGGTGAGCCAGGACTGAAAGTTATTCAGGTGATTCAGGGCTTAAATGCGGCTCTAATGAAATTAGTAAGTTGGATAATGAAAGTTGCTCCATTTGGAATATTTGGATTAATTGCGGCCCGGATTGGTAATGCAGGTGGATTCTCAGAATTCATTCCGGAACTTATGGCTGTTGCCCGATATAGTTTAACTGTAATAATTGGTCTGAGTTTTCATGCTTTTATAACTTTGCCATTGATTCTGAGTCTGTTTGGGAAAAGACAAGTCTTAGAATATGTAAGAGGAATTGCTCCGGCCCTTTTTAATGCTTTTTCCACAGCCTCCAGCTCAGCCACGCTGCCCCTAACTATGAATGGAGTAGAAATGGAGAATAAAATTTCCGGCAAAACAGCTGGATTTGTTCTGCCTCTTGGTGCCACCATTAATATGGACGGCACTGCTTTATATGAAGCTGTTGCTGCTATGTTTATTGCACAGGTTTATGGGATTTCATTAGGGTTTATGCAACAGCTTGTTATTTTTCTGACCGCTACTCTAGCTGCTATTGGTGCAGCCGGGATACCTCAGGCTGGTCTGGTCACAATGGTTATTGTCCTAAAAGCTGTAAATTTACCAGTTGAGGGCATAGGATTGATTCTCACAGTTGATTGGATCCTGGATAGGTTTAGAACAACAGTCAATGTCTGGGGAGATAGTATTGGCTGTGCTGTAGTTGAAAGATTTGAGAATGGCGGGAAATCCTAAAAAGTAAAAGATAACAAATTTTACTGAAAATGTAATAAGGCAAGTGTGATGTGGGCTGGAGATTTAACTTAAATAATATAATAATTTTCGAAATAAATTTATTAATAAATAATTACTCGAGGCTTTACCCTGGGGGAAGTTTGTTTATCTATTAAAATCATTTTTTTTCAAAGCGCCCATCAGCACTTGTTTTATGAAGTTTATGCACATTATCTTCCAACCAGCCAGTTTTAATATTCTCTCTGTCATCAAATTCACCAACCCAGGGTTTAATATCCAATAATGGTGTCTCATCCAGAATATCTAGGTCTTGAATATAGAGAATATTATTCTTGATTTTCGTCAGCTTAACAATTGAAAAACCAATTGGATTTGGTCGTGATGGAGCACGGATGGCAAATATTCCTTTGGTTTTATTATCCATATATGGTTTGGCCAGTAATTTGTATTTTTTTGCTTTGTGCATATGATATAGCAGAATAATATGAGAAAATCCATCCAGATCTTTGAGACCTTTCTGGTATTCAGGATATAATTTAATCTTCCCTTCTATTCCTTTTCCAGCGGGGGGTTGAATGGGAGTTCCTTTGCCTCTTTTAAAGGGGGTATTAATTTTACCAATTGGTTTATAAGTAATTTTGTCCATTGTTTAGTTCTGCTCCATTTGTAATAATTTCTTTTTTAATTTTAAGCCAGATGCAAATCCAGTTAAACTCCCATCTTTTCCTATTACCCGGTGGCAAGGGATAATGATTGGCAAGGGATTTTTATGGAGAGCCTGACCAATCGCCTGCGCACATTTATTATTCATCCATTTCCCAATTTTGCTATAACAAATTGTTTCACCATATGGAATCAAGGAAGTCCAGAAAAGTACTTCTCTTCGAAAATTAGTATCTATATAACTTGGATCGATATTATAAAATCGGGTTTTATGACCATCCGTATAATTTTTTAGAAAATTAATAAGTTCAGTGGCAGGCTTATTATCAGTATTATGTTCTAGACTATTCGCATCCCCAACAGGATAACTGACATCTATCTTATTTACACCAAACTTACTAACGGAGAAGTCAAACTTGAATTGATTGTAAGTGAAATGTTGCACCCTTTTTTTAGTATTATCCGGAACTACAGTATTACTATAAATTGGATTGATAGATTTATATTTAATAAGCCTGTTTTGGCAATCTGTACATTCTTTCCAGTGTTGGAAAAGCTGGATAGCTTCGGAATTACTGATTGTCCACTTTACTATGGCAGCAACTTGTTTGTTATTAATATGATCTTGGGCTGCAGCCATTTATTGGTGTTGAAACTTATTTTGAGCCAGAGGACGAAATAGTAAATTATACAATGTCTTTAAATATGTCTGCAAGCCCTGACGTTCTAAATTCGTAACGTATTTCCAGAAGGAATATATACTGGAATTAGTAATTAACCGATCAGCATATTTTTTCCAGGTATATTTTTCATTCACCCGTTTAATTCCACCCTTTGATATTTCTTTCCAGTATTCAGGATTTTTATCTACTTTCTTGAAAAAATCTGTAACAATTTCTATCATATCTTCATTTTTATTGGGGTCCAGATGGAATCCGGATTTGCCATCTTCGATTATTTCTCTAGGACCACCATATAGGGTAGCGAAAGTTGGTAAACCGGAGACCATAGACTCGACAACAGTTAGACCAAATGTTTCGTAGAAACCAGGTTGAATAAAAGCGCCTCTACGGTCGGCAATATATCTATAGATTTCACCAACCAGGTTCTTGTCCGGTTGCAAATTTGTCCATCTCACCTGATCATAAAGATCATATTTATCAAAGTAATGGTGCATCTTTTCTATTTCTTCTCGTTCTTCGTCATCATTGGATTTATTAATATCAAGATAGCCCCCTATTACAAATACATTAGTTAATTCCCGCAATTTATCGGATTCACCATATCCTCTGATGAATCCGGTTACATTTTTTATTTTGTCGAGACGGGACATAAGGAAGAGAAGAGGCTTATCTTGATTCTTGAGTAATCCTTTATGGGTGTCATCTTCTTCACCAAAGATCATATGATCAATTCTATCATGAAATTCTGTCAATCTTCTATCCTTCTCTGTATAGGGAAAAAATATATCAGGATTTGAACCTGGCGATATCACATTAAATTTAGGATCATAGATATCAATGCCTTTGACAACTCGATAGAGATCAGGCATTGTGAAACTGGTATGACTTTCATATAATCCAGCAGAATCTTGATTTCCGGCTATTTCATAATATGTATTAGTGATGACAAAATCGGCTGCATTCATGGCCAGAAGATCGGCTGTAAATTGGGTTGAGAAGTGATATTCATTCTCGCTTTCTTTCCAGTAAAGATCAGAAAATAGATATTTTGTCTTTTCCAGAGCGTGAGCAATTGTTCCTAATGTAACTCCCATACTCTGAGCGAGCAGCATCGCTACTAAATTCCCATCGGAATAGTTACCAATGATTAAGTCCGGTTTATCCTGCAATTCAGCCAATATTTCTTTCTCCGATTCGATTGCATAACGTTCGACATAGGGCCATAATCGAAATCTGGAAATCCAATCAGGAACCACATCACCTTCCTTATTCCTGAAAGGCACTCTTAAAATTTTGGCATGTTCTGTACCGTGCACATCTTCCAGCCTCTGGTCGCATGTAGTCTCTCCGGAATTAGGTATTTGGCGGGTAAGGATTAAAATCTGGGGGTCTACATCTAAACCCTGATCATAAATCCTTTTCTTCAAATCTTTTTCCAGCGCACGAACTTGATCCAGGATATAGACAATCTGGCCTCCTGTATCAGGTTTGCCCAGAACATCAGATTGAGCAAAGTAGCCATGGGGTGAGACTATGACAATATTGAAAACCATTGGTAGGTCACCCAGAAATTTTTCCAGAGACTCCGGAGAAGGTGCTTCCATAATATTTATCAATCTTTGCATACGATTCTGGATTGTATCGACTTCCCGCCCCCAACCTCTTTCGAATCCTTTTTTCTTTAATTCGATTCTGACATCATTCCAGCTTTTATTTTCTGATTTATCTTCCAGATAAGAAATTGCATCCCGCAGAGCCTGGCGTAGTTCATCGGGAGACTGGATCAATTCATTTACCATTAATTTCTTGCCGTTGTATTCATGTTCGTGTAAAAAATTGAATAGATTTTCAGCTTCTTCTTCGATATCAGAAAACAGCCGGGATGAGAGATGTTTGTTTAAAAAACTGACACCATTACCTATCGAAGTTTTCTCTCTTAATTTTGGAAAATCTTTGTAGAAGGGAGCCACATTTATTTCCAGAGGCCAATTTTCTTCGTCACTTTTACCATTTATTAGAGTTTCTTGAAATTGGAGATACTCTTTGACTTCAATTTTTTGAAAATTAACATTTTCCTGATCGAATTTTATATATTCCCATTTGCCAATGTCTTTTCTAACAGCAAAGTACAACCAGGGATATTTGATCACCATAACCCGTGTATCTATAATGAAGTCCTCGAGTATTGTATCTTCAAATACTGAATTGTCTTGTTTTTGAGAGTATTCATCATAGATAGTTTTTATATCCGATTGTAATAGAAAAGGATCCTCTTTGGCTTTTTCAAAATAATTATTAAATAGATGACAAAGTTCTGTGCGATATTCATCAGAAAGTTCATTTAATTTTTCATACATATTATATCATTCTCCCGGTATTATAATTTCATTAAAAAAGTTATAATGCTCTATTCCTTCGATTATGCCTTCAGCGTATTCTTTTTCTGCAAAATAAATTCTTGGTTCTCCCCTTAATTTTTCAAGTTCTTGGCTATAATTATTGACAACTAATCCCAGTGTATTTCCTCTGAGCATATCTTCATCATTACCAGAATCACCGCAAACTAGAATCTGTTCCGGTTCAATACCTTGTTCCATATAAATATGGCGAATAGCATCACCTTTTGAAGCTCGAATGGGTAAAATATCAAGTAGTCCTTGATGGGATTGAATTATTTTAGCAGGGATATCATTTTTCCTTAATATTGTCATTAACTCTTCTTCAGGAGGTGAGACTTCCGGATTATAAAAGAAACTTAGCTTAAATTCCCTTTGATTTTCTTCAGGTTGTTTTTCTATTCCTTCCAGATCGCTGATGAGATTTAATATCTTATCCG
>JAIPHI010000146.1 GCA_021735285.1 Fidelibacterota bacterium
TCGAACCCCCATGGGCGTAAACCCGGCGGTTTTCAAGACCGCTGCCTTACCAGTTAGGACTACACCTCCTGAGAAAAAAATTAGATGCGGAGAGAGAGGGATTCGAACCCTCGGTACCTCATTATTGGGTACATTCGCTTAGCAGGCGAACGCCTTAAGCCAGCTCGGCCATCTCTCCAAATTACTAATTGGTCATTATTCTTACTCCAAAAAGCCCCTAAATTTAAAATCCGAATAGTGCCAATGCAAGTTATTTTAAGTAAAATATATTATAGAATTAAAAGATATGTTTTAATTAGATTTTAATATTATAAATTCATTCCTTCAGCTCGATTGGTTCTTTACCTTTTTTCCCTCTGATTCGATTTATGAATTCATATACCGTAGGTCGGCGGATAATTTTATAGACAGGCCCTCTCATACTCACAAAATCCAGCATACTATAACCAATCAACATAGTCAGAATCCCCTGCCCGGGAATAAAAAGCATCAAAAAACCCATAATGAAAAAGATTATTCCAACCACATTTTTCAGTGAAACCAATATAATTCTTAAAATAGGTCGCTCCTGACAAAATCGGCGGGCTAAATTTTTATCCCTGATAAAATAATCGGAGGGTAAGCGAATAATGATAAAGGGAATTGCGAGCAAAGTTCCGATAAACATTAGAAAGGAGATGGTGCTGACCCAGATGATAAGTTCATCATGGGCCTCCATGAATTGCAGCATGTCTTTCAGATAGGGCAGGTTCTCCATCTCAATTCCTTGATAAGTTAGGAAGATGCAAAATAGACGGGAGCATTGATACCGACTAATTTTTTGTTTTGTAGTACTCTGCCAGAGCCAATAAAACCGGCCCCTGACCATGGGAATCATCAACGGGCTGTTTTCGATTTTTATAAAATTCAAGGTTGTGTCCTATACCAGTCCCTTCACAAACACCTAATATTGCACCATTCTCTTTGATATTTTGATTCAAACCTTTAATAGCTTTATCCGCAATGTCTAAATATTTTTTATCGAGCAACCCTTCATTAACCCCTTTACAGATTGAATAGGTAAACATAGAGGTGGAAGAGGTTTCTTCCCACAATTTCGGATTGTTTAATATTTGTCGCCACATGCCATTTTCAGTTTGAAGAGGTTTGATACCATTAATGTGATCTTTAAAAATCTCTAATAGTCGGTCATACTGAGGATGGTCTTGGGACATAGCAGATAAGACTTCAATTGTACTTACCATAGCCCAACCATTTGCTCTTGACCATTTAAATCCATTGACCGAATCTCTCTTTACGCAATAAGCATGAAACCAAACCCCATCATCATCCTGTAAATAGGAAGCCATATTTATAATCTGTTTGACGGCATCATTCAAATATGATTGATCATCTGCATATTCGCCGTACCTTATCAAATAGGGTGTGCTCATGTAGAGATCGTCTGCCCAGATATGCATCTCTTCTTGAGGAGCAACCCATTCAGGACGCCATAATGTACCATCCTCCAGACGGGCCTGCTCATTAGAGATATAATGGGCAATTGTGTCCATTACAAATTCCATCTCTGGTGTGACTTTAGCATCGTGTTCCAGGACAGCTTCCAGGAATTGAGTACCCATAGCTCCACAGTGGTCCAGAGCAGATAAACGCATCAACTGTCTCATTCCAGCAACCTTTGTATGTTTACCAAATTTTTTCTCCTGCCATCTAAGATAAGCATACTGGTCGGCTGCCACTTTATTATGCTTAATAACAAAATTCTCATACTCAGAATTATCAAGAGCCTTGCTAACTTCTAATATCCCATAAAGAGTAACACCCCAGGGATAATACCAGGCTATACCTTCCGGCGGTCTCGAGTTTTCTATCATCTTCCAATCACCTTTTTGATATTCACCAGGCTGTATATCATGAATTTGTCTTTCAGTGACCAATTTCATCAGCTCCTGAGGTGAACGTTCCTGGTATTTAGTACTTTGCTGATTCTTTTTGGCACACGTCATAAGCAATAAAACAGACAAGATGATTGTTACATGCTTTAGACCAATTTTTGATAACATCTTACCTCCTATTTATGTTTAAAGACAATTAAAAATTGTGAGAGCAAATTTTTAGAAAAGTGAATAATTCAAAAATGTAGAATTCGTTATTTGTCTCCAGGTACAAATTCAAGTTAAGCTGCTATTTGAGAAGTTGTCATTGGAAATAATAACTAAAAGTCTGCATAAACTAATGAGAAATTTTCAAAACTAATAGTTTTTAGTACACACAATAATTGAAAATTATATACAGGTATATTTTCCCCATAACCGAAAAATATAGGCTTTCCTCCAAAGGAGGAATATATTACAGCCCAGGGCACGCCCTGGGTGATAGGTTAATCTATCCGGGCCCTGAAAGGGCTCTATAATATTAATGCATGTCAGCACATCAATCCCAAACATATCTTTCATCATAATCAACATTATATTTATGCAGAAATTTACGGTATTCTTCCTGGAATGTCATTTTTTTATGGTGTTCTTTTTGATCTTCAATATATTTTTCGACTGCATCAACTTGAGATTGGGCTATTGAGAACACACCATAACCATTTTGCCAATGGAAATCATGATAATTTTTGCCCTTGGTTTTAATCCATTTGGAGGAATCTTTTTTAATCGTCCCGATCATTTCGCCAATTGAAATTGTGCGAGAAAAAATATTTAAAATATGAAGGTGGTTAGTGGTGCCACCGATTTTTATGGCGGTACTATTTAGATTTTTCATTATACCAGCAATGTATTTATATAGTTCGTTTTCAATATCCGGCTAGAGTCTTGAGACTCAGGGCGCTGCCCTGGGCTTAGTTTTTTATCCCTTTCAGGGATTTTAGTTATATGTTTAACAATCATTTATTGTTCTCTTTTAAATATTTCATACCTGATACTCTGGGATGATATTTATCCCAGTTGGAGAATTTTTTAGCTATTTTTCCCCAATTAAGTTCTGCTCCGAACTGATTTGTTTATCCTTTTATAGAGATATTTCATCTCTCGCACTTAATATTGATATCGTCTTTCATAATACTAATATGAAATTATTTTAACCATTGGTGTATCCTGCAAGGTTCTTCACAAACTATTTTATTTCTCCATTTTTAAAAATAATTTGCTTAATTAATTACTATAAGAGTTTTACCTATTATCACCAATCTTATGGATTAAAAAAATACCGATCTTTCCTATTTTCTCTGAAAGAGAAATATATCACAGCCCAGGGCTTCGCCCTGGGTTACTGGATCCTGTTAGATTCGAGCCCTGAAGGGGCTCTGTAATAATTTCAATTATCTCAATATCAAACAAATTATTATAGCACAAATCAACTATACAACACTACTTCTTAACCACTTCGTCACTTCGCTACTCAACTACTCAACAAAATTATTCTTCAAATTACCAATATCCTTGCCATAGGTGTTCATCAATTTATTGACTTTATTAATCAAATAATTTATACGGGTATCGGACTCATTCAGATAAAACCGAAACAATTCGGCCTTTTCATTGTGTTCCAGAACAATTGGGAATAATAGCACCAATCTGTCAACAATTGACAATAATTCTACTACATAATTGCCAACATAATCAAAAAACTCTTTGCTTTCCAATTCCTTGATCGCTGTGACTAATTTTTGATACTCATCAATGTAATTACAGATAAATACATGATCCGTGGTAAAATCCGGATTCTTGACATCCATATTTTTGAATTCTTCAAATTCGCCATCCAGCACGCCGGATTTAATTCCACCCAAGGCTGCCACAACCTGCAATTGAGTAGTACCTTCATAAATATTGGTAATCCGGGCATCACGATATAATCGTTCCACCGGAAAGTCCTTCATAAATCCACAACCACCGTGAATTTGCAGCGCATCGTAGGCCACCTGGTTAGCCATTTCTGTGGTAACGAATTTTGTTAATGGTGTCAATAGGTCGGCTTTGGCTTTGTATTCCTTTAACTCATCGCGAACTTTTTCACCGTCAGCCTTTTTTTCCTCATACATCTCTTTTTTATCAACATAATAACATGTCTGATACAACAACAACCGGGAAGTTTCAACTTCCGCCTCCATCTTTTTCAACATCTGATAAACAGCCGGAAATTCCACAATTTTCTTACCGAATTGTTCCCGTTCATTGGCATAATCTACGGCCTCATTAAAAGCTGCTTGAGCAATACCCTGGGCCTGGGCTGAAACTGCCAAACGGGCGCCATTCATCAGGTCCATTACATATTTGATCAAACCGAATCTTCTGCGCCCAACCAGTTCCGTTTTGGCCATGTCAAATTGTAATTCACAGGTCGGAGAACCGTGAATACCGAGTTTATCCTCGATTCTTCTGATAGTCAGATTGTCGTCACGGTAACGTTCATAGAGAAACATGCTCAATCCCCGGCCACTTTTGGAACCTTCTTCTGAGCGCGCCAGAACCAGTGATACATCACCACAACCATTGGTGATAAATCTTTTCACTCCGTCTAAATACCACTGCCCGTCTTCCTTGATCGCTTTCAATTCCACAGCCTGGAGATCACTTCCGGCATCGGGTTCGGTCAAGGCCATGGAACCGCTGACCTCGCCTTTGCAAAATTTGGGTAGCACGCGATCTTTCTGCTCTTCGGAGCCGAATTTACTGATCGTAACTGCAATATCCTGCAAGCCAAAAAGATTCATCAAACTGGCATCGGCCTGGGAAACCATCTCCACAATCGCATTATTAATCGTGATCGGTAAATTCAAACCACCATATTTACGATCCAATGTCCCGCCCATAAAACCGGCCTTGGTCAGAATCTCCATATTTTTCTTGGTCGGCTCAGTCCAGGATACTTGACCATTTTCCAGAGTACAGCCTTCCGCATCTACATCTTCGGCCCTCGGCTCGATAAAATTAGCACTAATATCACCGGCATTTTTGAGCACCATTTCGTACCATTCCTGAGCTTCCTCATAGGAATGGAGTGCATCGGGGCCTTCGTTTTCATAATTATTTTCCAGGTATTCAACTATATCCCGGAGATCTATTTGATTTAAATAGAATTTTCTACTTTCATTGTAGTAATTCTTTTCCATTATTCTTCCTCCTTTAGATAGTGTAGCATAGTGGGGATAACCTCGTTCAGATCACCAACAATTCCCTTGTGGGCAATATCGAAGATCGGCGCATCGGGACCTTTATTAATGGCGATGATCTTTTGGGATTCTTCCATCCCGGCCCGGTGCTGCACCTGACCGGAAATTCCACAGGCAATGTATAATTTTGGTCGCACCACAGTTCCAGTCTGTCCAACCTGCCGTTCTTTGTCAGCGTAACCAAAATCTACAGCCGCACGACTGGCTCCTACATCACCACCCAGGGCTTCGGCCAGATCGTGTAGCAGTTTGAAATTCTCTGCACTTCCCACACCGGCACCACCAGAAACCACAATATCGGTCTTTTTCAGATTGACCTTCTGCTCTTTCTGAACCACCGAGAGAAACTCATTCATTATCAATTCTTCATCAAAGGTTTCATTCAATTTTTCCACATTGACAGGATTATCAACAGTTTCAGACGGCAGTGGCATGACGCCTTCCCGGACAGTTGCCATCATGGGTGTATCTTCCGGAGTAATGATAGTTGCGATGATGTTGCCACCAAAGGCCGGACGAATTTGAAACAATCTTTTGCCCTTATCTTTGTAATCGTCAACCTTGAGCTGCGTACAATCGGCAGTTAATCCGGTTTTCAGATTGGAAGCAACCAGAGGTGCAATATCACGACCATTGTGAGTCGCGCCAAAGAGCACAATATCCGGCTCTTCTTCTTTGATAATTTCCGAAAGCACTTCCTTGACCACCATTGATTGCAGATTTTCCAGTCTTTCATCAGTCAGATTGATCAGTTCATCCATACCATATTTGAATAGAACATCGGAGTTTTCCGGCAAACCATAGCCGATAAAGGCTCCGATCACTTCACCATCCAGGGGTTCCATCATGGAGTAGGCTTTGGCAGTCAACTCCACACTGACTTCCCGGACTTTATTATTTGTGGGGTCTTTCTCAATATATACTAACGTCTTCATTATTCAACCTCTACGTAATCTTTCATAATGTCTTTGACCAGGTCCTTGATACCTTCGTCCTTATCACTGTAGATCTCCAGATCGCCGCCCGCCAGCTTAATGTTTTTGATATTGTGCACACGGGTGGGGCTGCCTGTCAATCCACAGCGTTCTTCCTCCAGGCCTAACTCTGCCGCATCGAGCACCGGAATTATCCAGCCGTTCTCCTCGGCTTTCTCTTGCATTTCATCCTCAAAATTATCTGCCAGATCAGCCCGGAAATACTGCAACATTTTTCTGCTGTCAGGATAGCGGGGTTCATTGGCATTGGAAGTAACTGTCAGAAGCATCGGGAAATGACTCTTGATCGTTTCCATCTGTTTTTCACCATCGCGCTGAACTACCAGATATTCATCATCGATTTCCAGCAGTTCATCTACATAGGTGATCTGATTGAAATCCAGTTTTTCCGCTGTCTGGGGACC
>JAIPHI010000147.1 GCA_021735285.1 Fidelibacterota bacterium
GTAGAAAACTCCGAACCTGTGGAATACGACCAACCTTTATTTCTAGTAGAAAAACGTTAATTAAAAACGGTAATAATAAATTGATAAACAAAATATTAATTGCAAACAGAGGCGAAATTGCTTTACGAATAATAAGAGCCTGTAAAGAGCTCGATATTTCTACAGTGGCTATCTACTCAACTGCGGACGAATTATCACTACATGTCAAATATGCAGATGAAGCAGTCTGTATTGGTCCTCCAGCCAGTAGTAGAAGCTATTTGAAAAAATCACAAATTATAAGTGCTGCCGAAGTCACTAATGCGGATGCTATCCATCCCGGGTATGGCTTTTTTGCGGAAAATGCCGATTTTGCAGAAATGTGTGAAGCCCACGAGATAGAATTTATAGGGCCTTCATCAGAAGTGATCAATGCAATGGGCAATAAAGCCCGGGCCCGTAATAAAATGAAAGAGGTGAATGTTCCGGTCATTCCCGGCAGTGAAGGTATTGTTGAAAATTATCAAGACCTGCAAAAAATTGCCGGAGATATTGGATACCCTCTATTGTTAAAAGCCAGTGCTGGAGGTGGTGGAAGAGGTATGCGAATAGTCCAGGACAAGCAGGGATTAAAAAGTGCTTACGATGCTGCTCGTTCCGAAGCAGAAGCAGCCTTTGGAGACCCTGCTATGTATCTGGAAAGGATGATACTTGAGGCCAAACATATAGAACTCCAGATTATGGGAGATAAACATGGCAATGTGGTTCACCTGGGAGAAAGAGATTGCTCCATCCAGCGTCGGCATCAAAAAATGATCGAAGAGTCACCTTCGCCAGTGGTTGATAAAAAATTACGAGAAAAAATGGGGCAAAAGGCTGTCGATGCAGCTAAAGCTGTTAATTATGTCGGGCCTGGTACAGTAGAATTTTTATTAGATAAAGATAACAATTTTTATTTTATTGAAATGAATACCAGAATCCAGGTTGAACATCCTGTCACAGAAATGGTAACCGGATATGATATTGTAAGAGGACAGATTGAAGTTGCAAATGGTAAAAAACTTCCCGGTTGGCTAAAAAATATAAAATTACGAGGCCATTCAGTAGAATGCCGCATCAATGCAGAAGACCCGGAACATAACTTTCGCCCCTGTCCGGGAAAAATCAATTCTTTTCACATGCCCGGTGGTCCAGGAATAAGAATGGATACTCACATCTATGATGGATATCGTATGCCACCTAATTATGACTCGCTGCTTGGTAAATTAATAACCCATGGTCGAACCAGAGAAGCCGCTATAAAAAGAATGGAAAGAGCACTCGATGAAATCGTAATTGAAGGAGTACATACTATCATTCCGCTGCACAAATCGATCATTAAAAATACTAAATTCCAGGATGGTAATTTTCATACTGGATTTATGGATACTTTTAAGTATAAGAAAAATAAAAAGAGAGGTGGAAAATGAGTGTCAAAGAAGACCTGTTTTATACCAAAGAGCACGAATGGATTAAAGTAGAAGACGAGACCGGCACTATTGGAATAACTGATTATGCTCAGGAAGAATTAGGTGATATTGTTTTTGTTGAACTACCTGAAGAAGGGGAAGAAGTATCAAAAGGTGATCCTATTGGAACTATTGAAGCAGTTAAGACTGTATCCGATATTTACTCGCCTGTTTCCGGAGAGGTTATCGAAATTAATAATTCACTGGAAGATGAAGCTGAAAAAATTAATGAAGACCCTTTTGGTGAGGGCTGGATCGTAAAACTCAAATTAAATGATAAATCTGAAGTTGATGAACTGCTATCTGCTCAGGAATATACTGATCTAATTGAATAACCCACTTATTTTAATAAACTATAATAGAAGATGAGGAAATAATGGATTTTGTTCCTAATACACCTAAATGTGAACAAGAGATCCTCTCTGCATTAGAAGTTGATAGTTTTGAAGAATTAATTAAAAACATCCCTGATAAATTCATAAAAAATGCAGGTAATGATTTACCGAAACCTCTTTCGGAACCGGAGATAGATAAAAAATTATCTAAATTAGCAAAGCAAAACTTAAATACATCCGATAATATTTCATTTCTAGGAGGGGGCGCCTATGACCATTTTATTCCGGCAACTGTAGATTTTTTACTACAAAGGTCGGAATATTATACTGCTTACACTCCCTATCAAGCTGAAGTAAGTCAGGGAACTTTGCAGTCAATTTACGAATATCAATCTATGTTATGTCAGTTACTCGATATGGAAGTAGCCAATGCCTCTATGTATGATGGGGCCACGGCTTTAGCTGAAGCCATTATAATGGCGGTTGGTAAAGTGCGCAAATCCAATAAAGTATTGATCTCTCCTTTGATCAACCCCCGCTCCCTTGATGTACTCAAAACTTACCTTGAGTCGCGCCATATTAATTATGAATTATTACCAGAAAAAAATGGAGTTACGGATTTCTCAGAGCTTGCAGAGAAGAGCAAAGATGTAGCAGCAGTTGCTGTGCAATCTCCCAACTTTTTAGGCATTATCGAAGACTTAAATGGCATCAAGGACAAGATCGCTAATAAAAAAGCACTATTTGTTGTTTCAACCGATCCATTATCCAATGCAATTTTAAAAACTCCTGGAGAGTATGGAGCTGATATTGCTGTAGCCGAAGGTCAACCTTTGGGAGTTCATCAGTCCTTAGGCGGCCCTTATCTGGGTGTCTTTACGGCTAAAAAGAAACACATCAGGAAAATGCCGGGTAGAATCATCGGTAAGACTGAAGATGAGGATGGGAAACAGGGTTTTGTCATGATCCTCCAAACCAGAGAGCAACATATCCGGAGGGAACGAGCAACATCTAATATTTGTACCAATCAAGGTTTAATAGCTTTGGCTGCAACAATTTATATGGCCTTAATGGGGAAGAAGGGCATTAAAAAGGTTGCAGAGATGTGTCTATCCAAAAGTCATGCTACTGCTAAACAAATTAATAATCTTAAAGGCTTCGAATTGGTTTACGATCAACCTTTTTTTAAGGAATTCGTCGTTAAGACACCGGTAGATCCTCAGAAAATAATTAAACAAGGTGTTAAAAAAAATATGTTTGCTGGAATAGACCTGGGGAAATACCGTCAGAAATGGAAAAATCATCTCTTAATTGCAATTACTGAAAAAAGAAGCAATGAAGATATATCTAAATTCATGAATTTTCTAGGTGCGTTTTGAATAAAAAAGTAACAAAATATTTACACCATGTAATCGACGAAAAAGGTGCAGGCTATTTTATTCTAATTGATCCTGATACTCGAAAGGAAAAGGACCTTCGTAGTTTTGTTAAGCAGGTTAATAGTGCAGGTGTTGATGGAATTTTAGTGGGAGGCAGTCTTCTGCTCGGATCTGACTTCTCCAGAACTGTTAAAATAGTCAAAGAGGAAAGCAATACTCCGGTTATAATTTTTCCTGGCTCTACCCAACAGGTTTCTCCTGATGCTGATGCTATATTATTCATTTCATTAATTAGTGGACGCAATCCTAATTATTTAATAGGCGACCAGGTTTTAGCAGCACCAACGATTAAAAAAATCAATCTGGAAACAATTCCAACAGGCTATATGCTCTTTCAATGTGGCCGTACAACTACTGCAGAATACATGAGTAATACAAAACCACTTCCACCTCATAAACCTGAGATAGCAGTTGCTCACGCTCTGGCTGCTCAATATATGGGCATGGAATATGTCTATCTTGAAGCCGGAAGTGGGGCAGATCATCCAATTCCTGCGGATATAATTCAAAAAGTAAGTTCTCATATTAGCATCCCTATTATCACAGGAGGAGGAATAAGAAAACCAGCTCAAGCGGCGGAGCGGGTCAATTCCGGAGCAAAATTTATCGTGACCGGAAATTTATTCAACGCACAAAACGATCCGGATTTGATGAACAAGTTTGCAGAAGCAATTCATTATAAAGGAAAATAAATTTGAATAAAGACGAAATATATGCGAATATTAAATCCCAGCTAAAAGCCAGTTCCCGGGTTAAAAAAACAATGGTCCAGGAATGTGTTGATGATATATTTGCAGCAGCTCTGAAAATGACTAAAGTGTTCCAGAAGGGTGGAAGAGTATTTTTCTGTGGAAATGGCGGCAGCGCAGCCGATAGCCAACATCTAGCTGCTGAACTGTTAGTTAGGCTCAATTTTGACCGCGCAGCTCTGCCAGCTCTGGCCCTTACAACTGATACATCTATTTTAACAGCCACTTCTAATGATACCGCTTTTGAAAAAATATTTGTCCGTCAGCTGGAAGCCCTGGCAAAAGAGGGGGACCTCTTACTTGGAATCAGCACCAGTGGTAATTCAGCAAACGTATTGGAGGCGATCAAATATTGTAACAAGAAAGGGATAACAACTCTGGGTATGACCGGTAAGGCTGGTGGTGAAATCGCTAAAATTGCAGAATTGGTGCTTCAAGTACCTTCAAACAATGTACAAAGAATACAGGAAGGGCACATTACAATCGGACATATTCTGTGCGATATTATTGAAAAAAATCTATTTGCCAATTAAATAATATAATGCAACAATATCTAAAAGATTTCATTGACTATATACGAATTGAAAGAAGTCTGTCAAAAAATACAATCGCCGCTTATAAAAATGATCTGCAACGATATTGTGATTATTTAGAATCGGAAAAGATAACTGTCCCGAATTCTGTAAAATTAAGAAATATCCAAAAGTTTATTAATGAACTCCGTGATGTAGGGCTATCCAAAAGAACCATAGCCCGCAATATTTCTGCAATTAAAAGTTTTCATCGTTTTCTTTTATTAGAAGATATTGTAGAAACGGACCCCACAGAATTTTTAGATTCACCAAAAATGCCCAAAAAATTGCCTGAGGTCCTGGAGGTAGAAGAAGTAGAGGAAATAATGGATCAAATTGATCTGACTACTCAAAAAGGAATCCGTGATCAAGCAATCATTGAGACTCTGTATTCCACAGGCCTGCGAGTCTCAGAATTGATTTCCCTTAAAAAATCTGAGGTATATTTTGAAGAAGGAGTAATTAGAGTCCTGGGAAAAGGCAACAAAGAAAGAATTGTGCCTTTTGGCAAATGCGCTGAAGCGGCTATTAAAAAATATATAAAAGGAGTGAGGTATAATCTGGCGAAAAAAGGACAAGGTCAGAATATACTTTTTCTTAATTTAAGAGGGCATCCTTTATCCCGTATGGGCATCTGGAAAATAATCCGGAATTATGTAAAATTGACAAGTATCAAGAAAAATGTAAGCCCTCATATTTTCCGCCACTCCTTTGCAACTCACCTATTGGAGGGAGGAGCAAATTTACGAGCTGTGCAAGAGATGCTGGGGCATGTGGATATCTCAACAACTCAAATTTATACCCATTTGGACAAAAACTATCTGAAAGAACAACATCGAACTTTTCATCCGAGGTGGAAATGAATTTACAATATATAATATTACTAGTACCTCCGATTTTACTGGCTCTATCTTTTCATGAATATATGCATGGCTGGGTGGCTAATAAATTAGGTGATCCAACTGCGGAAATGAATGGCCGCTTGACTATGAATCCTTTCTCTCACCTTGATCCTTTTGGTACTATTATGATCTTTTTAGTTCACTTTGGCTGGGCCAAACCTGTTCCGGTCAATCCCATCAACTTCCAAAATCCAAAAAAAGACCTGACTTATGTCTCAATTGCAGGGCCTCTGGCTAATATGTTTCTGGCATTATTGAGCGGTATACTTTTACGGATAATTAGAATGGGAATGTTCAATTTCCTGCCCTCCGCTGTTCTGCAACCTTTTTATAATATGGTTGTTTTAAGCCTACAGATCAACGTTGCTCTGGCTTTCTTCAATCTGATACCTCTTCCGCCTTTAGATGGTTCAAAAATACTATTTGGTCTGTTACCCGACGAATATAATCATATAGCAGCCTGGCTAAGACAATATGGGGGCTTTATTCTGATGGGTTTAATTCTATTAGGTTATTTGTCCGGCATATCTATAATAGGAGGTTTTCTGCGACCTTTTATTAATTTCTTTTCAAGATTATTTGGAGGCATATAATGTTTGAAAAAGACAAATATCGGCGTTTTAAATTAAAAGATAAAAAAAACGAAAAAGAAGAGAATGACGACCGCATTCACTTTCGAAAAATAAGACATAAAAGACCTACAAAAAACATCTGGGTTCTGCTGGCAATTCTAATCCTTGTCTTTATGTTAATTATCCTGCTTTCCAAAATGGCTTAATTTATTTTCATATCTAAAACATCTTTTGCATTAAAAGGATAGTTGCAGAATAAATATATTTGCTAATATTGCAATTCCTGGTTAACTATCTATTTAAAGAGTAATATTCATATTTATGGAAAAACAAAGCCATATAAATAGCTTAAGAATTATTTGAAAAATTTAACAATTATACCGTAGGAATTAGTTATCAAAGAACTGATTGAGTGTGTTCCCAATTTTAGTGCTGGCCAGAATAAAGCCGAGGTAGATGCCATTGTTGCAGCTATTGCTAATACTCGGGG
>JAIPHI010000148.1 GCA_021735285.1 Fidelibacterota bacterium
CCTCAGTATTCTTGCCGAGTTGATTGAAGAGTATAATGTTAATTCGATTGCCATTGGAAATGGAACTGCCAGTCGGGAAACAGAGCAATTGGTAGCGGATTTATTAAGGGAATTAAAAAAGGAAGATTTAGGGTATATAATTGTTAATGAAGCTGGAGCTTCGGTATATTCAGCTTCGCCTCTGGCAAAAAAGGAATTTCCCCAGCTTGAGGCCAGTATGCGGGGCAATATATCAATTGCTCGAAGATTACTTGATCCACTGGCAGAATTGGTTAAAATTAATCCTAAACATATTGGCGTTGGACAGTATCAACACGACGTAAATCAGAAAAATTTAAATCAAGAATTACGGAATGTCGTCGAAGATTGTGTTAATAGTGTAGGTGTAAATCTTAATACAGCCTCGCCGGCACTATTAAGATATGTTTCCGGATTGTCAAGCAGAACGGCCAGCAATATAGTTAAGTACCGAGAAGAAAATACAAAATTTGAAAACCGTAAAGAACTAAAAGAAGTAACCGGAATAGGAGTCAAGACTTTTCAACAAGCAGCCGGCTTTTTAAGAATACCAGATTCGCAAAATCCTCTGGATAATACCTTTATTCATCCGGAATCCTATCATGTTACAGAAAATTTACTTGATAAATTTGATATTCAGGATGTTGAATTGGGAGGTCGGTTAATTGATGAAAAATTGAAAAATAATGATATATCTATAAACAGATTGGCAGAAGAACTGGAAGCCGGGAAACCGACCTTAGAAGATATTATCAAAAATTTAAAAAAACCAGGTCTGGATCCTCGTGATCATCTTCCCAAACCAATTTTAAGTCAAAAAGTACTTTCTATCGATGATCTGCAAGAAGGGATGGTGCTCAAAGGAACTGTCCGCAATGTGGTGGACTTTGGGGCCTTTGTAGATATCGGGGTCAAACAGGATGGCCTGGTGCATATTAGTGAGTTGGCCAATGAATTTGTAAAGGATCCCACAGAAATTGTTTCTGTAGGAGATGTGGTTGATGTGGAAGTGCTCTCAATCGATCAAACTCGCGGAAGAATTGGTTTAAGTATGAAAAAGATTAAGAAAAAGTAATATATGATCGAAGTAAAAAAAGTTGTAGAAAATAGTATTGCCGAAGACCTGGGATTAAGTCCGGGGGACAAGATAATTTCGATCAATTCAAATCAGATAGAAGATTTCCTTGATCTACATTATTATGAAGGTGATGAAAATATTGTAGTAGTTTTTAGGAAAGATAATCAGAATTATGAGATTGAGATTGAAAAAGAACAAGGCCGAGCATTAGGCATTGCCCCTGTTAAAGATGGGATGCATACCTGCACGAATAACTGCATTTTTTGTTTTATCAAGCAAAACCCTCCGGGTATGCGGAGACAGATCTATGTTTGTGATGAGGATTATCGTTACTCCTTTTTGCAGGGTAATTTTGTAACTCTGACAGATGCCGATAAAAATGATCTTAAACGTATTGTTGAACAGAGATTATCGCCTCTATATATTTCAGTGCATGCCACTGATCCCAATACCCGCCGGAAATTATTCCAATATGAGGAGGATATCCCGATTACCGAAAAGCTTGCCTATCTGGCTGATAATAATATTGAGGTGCACGCCCAAATAGTGCTGGTGCCGGGAGTGAATGACGGGGAAATTTTGAATAGTACAATTCGGGATTTATATATTTTTAATAATTCAATAAAATCAGTAGCAATTGTGCCGGTTGGATTGACCAAACACCGCCAGCATCTTCCCAAAATTAAACCAGTTGAGGCTGAACTTGCTAGAAATATTCTAAATAAGGCTGTAAAATGGAGTGAAATCTATCGTAATAACGAAGGAGAAAATTTTGTTTATCTTGCTGATGAAATCTATCTTTTAGCAGAGGAAGAATTTCCATCCGATAAACATTATGCAGATTATTATCAGATAGAGAATGGAGTAGGATTATCCAGAAAATGGATTGATAAAATAATAAATAGTATCAATTCTTTTCGGGAAAAAATTAAAACGCCTAAAAAGTTACTATTTGTATCCGGAGAATTAGGAGCAAGGGTGATCGAGCAATATCTACTAAATATATTTAATAGTGTTGATAATTTAGAAGTTGAGGTTTTTGCTGTGGAAAATAAATTTTTTGGCTCTTCCGTGACAGTCAGTGGGTTATTGACTGGTAATGATATTGTAGATCAAGTAAGTTCTCGGGCTCAGAATTATGATGCGGTATTTCTACCACCACGCTGTGTAAATTATGAGGGCCGCCTCCTGGATAATATGACCCCGGATGAGATAGAAAATAAGATTGGAACAGATGTGATAATTGCTGGTAAAAATATTATGGAGAAAATAAAGAATGTCTAAAATAAAACCGCTTGTAGCCATAGTTGGTCGTCCCAATGTAGGCAAATCTACATTATTCAATAGAATTATTGAGGATAGAAAATCGATTGTCGATTCGGAGCCTGGAGTCACTCGCGATAGAGTTTACGAGGATGCTGAGTGGGCTGGTAAACAATTTTCGCTTATCGATACCGGTGGTTATATGCCTTATTCGGATGATAAAATTGATAAAGCTACAAGGACGCAGGCCAATATTGCTGTGGAAGAAGCTGATCTTTTATTATTTGTGGTGGATGTAAGGGATTCTATTACCAGTATTGATCGGGAAGTGGCCCAAATCCTCAGAAAAAGCAATAAACCTATTTTCCTTGTAGTCAATAAATGTGATAATGAAAAATATCTACAGGATACTTATGAATTTTTTGAATTAGGATTGGGAGAACCTTTTCCTGTTTCAGCAATTAATGGCAGGAGAGTGGGCGATCTTTTGGATGAAGTGATCGAAAAGCTACCAGTAGAATTATATTATGAAGATGAAAAACGTTTAAATCTGGCTATCATCGGAAAACCCAATGCCGGCAAATCTTCATTAACCAATGCTCTCCTGGGGATGAAAAAATCGATCGTTACTGATATTCCCGGAACCACCCGGGATGCCATTGATACTGATCTTGATTATGATGGTCATGAAATTACTCTGGTTGATACAGCCGGCTTGAGAAAGCGTAAAAAAGTCAATGACGGCGTGGAATTTTACAGTACTGTGCGAGCGAATAAGTCGATCCAGCGTTGTGATGTTGCGGTCTTAGTGATCGATGCCTATCAGGGCTTTACCCGCCAGGACGCCAATATTGTCAACGAAGTTATTCGTTATAGGAAAGGATTGATTCTGGCTTACAATAAGTGGGATACAATTGATGGTGATATTAATACTGCTCAGGATTATTTTGATAGAACTGTAGCTATTTATTCTGACCTTAAATATTATCCTTTTGTATTTATTTCGGCCAAAAATGGTAAAAGGATCCAAAATGTTTTAGACCTGACGATCGAAATCTATAATGAGCGTCAAAAAAGGGTTAAGACAAAAGAACTTAATCAGTACTTTGAAGATATTTTCAGTCGTACACCACCACCAGCAGCCAAAGGGAAGTTTATAAAAATTAAATATATTAGTCAGGTTCATACTGCTCCACCTGTATTTGTATTTTTTACCAATTTTCCAAAATTGATCGACCAGAGTTATCGGCGTTTTATTGAAAGAAAATTGCGTGATGAGTTTGGTTTTAATGGCGTTCCTATTTCAATGAAATTCAGGAAAAAATGAGATGAAAAATACTCTTAAAATAATGTTTTTTTTAACCATACTATTTGAAATATCATTTGCAAAGGTTTCTACTATTGTTGATAATAATTTACAGTCTTCTCCTGATTTAAAGAAAAGTATGAAAGTTCAGTCAAGACCGGATTATTTACCTAAGCAATATGTTACTCCGGAAGGTCATTTTAGAATTCATTACACTTTAGACGGTCAACATGCTGTTTCTGATGCAGATACTTTATATCCTAATGTAAATTATCCTGATTGGATTGTGGAAACAGGAATTGCTGCTGAAAGAAGCTATAGTATCTTAATTGATAGCCTAGGATTTGAAGCTCCTCCTGAAAATAATAAAGATGGCCCTGAATATGATATCTATGTTAGAGAATTTGGCCATACTAGTGATTATGGTGGTACCACGCCAGAGATGAAAATAAATAATACTGATCGGGATCATGATTGGTATTCTTATATTGAAATTGATAATGATTATGATGATGGAGGAAAATATTATACAAATGGATTAGAAGGATTAAGGGCTACGATAGCACATGAATTTTTCCATATGGTCCAATTAGGATATAATTATTTCGACGGTGATGTTTTCTTTTTGGAATGGTCTTCCGTATGGTTTGAAGATATAGCATATCCGCAAGTCAATGACTACCTTCAATATAAAGCCTTCTTCAAAAATCCTCAGGAAAGTATCTGGTCCACTGCCGGCTATGGACGACTCGGTTTCTACCATTATTCACTAGGTGTTTTTTTAAGATATTTCACAGAAAACTATGGGGCAGAATTACTTAGGAAAATATGGGATGAAATTAAGGAGCGGGACGCGTTAGCTGCTATGCAAAAGATTATTCCTAAAGAAACAGGTAAAAATATTCCCTGGCATATTAATAGATTTTACCGCATTTGTTACTTTAGCGGTTCTCGTTATGATCCCGATTATTCCCTAATTGAAGATGCAATCTATTTTCCTGACTTCAATTATACTGCACTTGATACTTTCAGTCAAAAGGATGGTACAAATTTTTCATCTAAAACTAACCCCTACGGCACTAATATATTTAAATTGGCATTTACAGAAAACCAATATATTGGGATTGATAGAAAAATATTATATAATGATACCCTTTTTGGAGGTTATATCGAGGACTATTATTTTGAAAAAAGATCGGTAGAATTTTCATTAATGGAAGATACATTTGTTGGCGAAACAGGCCCTGAAGATACCCTGGTAGTATTTATAACGAACTCATCTCAAAACAAATCAATGGATTATAGTTTTTCTATTTCTGAACGGGATAAACCTATGCTGGCTTCCAAAATTGATAATATCTACCCCAATCCGATCAATCCTACTAGTGGAAATCGTCTTAATTTTGTTTTTCAAACCGATCTACGACATGGTAGTTTTACAGCCAACTTATATAATATTTTAGGCGAGAGAGTTAGTAAACAAAAATATTCTCTTCGTTTTGAAAAAGAAGAATATCAGTTTCCAATCAGGAGTGACTTATCTTCAGGAGTATATATTTTGAAAGTTGGTTCCGGAAATAAATATGAAAGTAAAAAAATAACAATTTTAAAATAGTAATAGCTTGAAAAAAGTCGCCCATCAAACAAAATTTGAACAAAAAATTGACAAATCCCGTTTTATCGGATATTGTTTTCCAGTTGCAACCAGAAAAGAAGCGGAAAAATATATAGAAAATATTGAAAAAGAGCATTATAAGGCGACCCATGTTTGTCCGGCTTATCGGATTTTGGGAGAAAATGAAGTATTATCCTATAATTCTGATGATGGTGAACCGGCCCGCTCATCCGGACCTCCTATTGAATCGGCTATAGAGGGTCGGGAACTGGTCAATACACTTTGCGTTGTAGTACGTTATTTTGGGGGTATTAAATTAGGTATCGGTGGACTAATTAGAGCCTATGGTGGTACAGCAGGAAAAGTGCTTGACAAGGCTGGTGTAAAAAAGTTCAAAATAAAAGTAACATTAAATTTATCAGTTCCTCACAAAAGCTATCCGGATCTACTAAAAGCACTTCAAAAACAGCAGGTTGATTTTGATCAGGATTATGATCAAAATGGAGCAATTATTACTGTTGAATTGCCAGAAAAAGAAATTGACGAATTTATTTCCGGAGTAAAATTGATACCGGGAATAGATATTGATAAAGAATAATTTCAGAGCTCCCTACCTCGTAATTTTCTATAACATGTTTAATCTAAATTAAAATAATACTATAATTGCAGTATATGACCTGACCTAAAAATAACATTCAGATTCTAAAAAGAGACGAAAATGCTATAACTTTGGAAACCGTAGTTAGCCGAGTTGCAAAGTAGTGGTGTCGCGAAGTGGTTTTTTGTTTCTAGGGTAAGTTAACCATTTTGTCCTCTGATCTTGTAGTTTTTTTAATTTTTTTACAAATTAATAAAATCAAAACTTTAGTCTATTGACTCATTCTATTAGATGGAAAGCAAGGAATATCCTTTTACGACTTTTCTACTCGACCACTTTCCCACTCGACTGTTTCCGCTTTCTGGTTTGCTGTTTCCATATATTTCAAAATTCAAGTATGGTCTTTTTCTAATTTCTACAGAATCGGGTCTCTGTATTTAAATTTCCCGTTCTATCTTAGCATTTACGGGTTGTGGTAAAATATAAATACCTTTTACTTTTGTCTTGATACAAAAGTAACAAAAGATCAATGCCTGACGAGAATTCACTAAAAATTTAACTGCTCCGCTAAAATTATTTAAACTTAATTTGGCAATCACTTCGTATAGATTTTTCTTCCTCGGACTTTCAATATCTACTCTGGTTGCTCATCATT
>JAIPHI010000149.1 GCA_021735285.1 Fidelibacterota bacterium
TTTTGCCAGGGCCTATGGAAATTTAAAGCAAGACCATAAACTGATTGATCATGCAGCCCTATTGTCGCAGAAAATAGGAAGGGGCGCGATCCCCGGAATTGTTAGGAAGATGTTTAAGAGATTAGTAATTTCTACGGCTACCCTGGAGAATAATAATCTGCTTCAGGGGAGTATTGAATATTATCGCAATTGGTGTAATTTGAATCTGTGCAAACTTTGCCCATTGAGGGAATATGCGAACTAATAATAAAATAGTAGATAGAGAAAATATTCAAAAACTGGTTAGACAGCTGAAAAATAAGAATAAAACAATTGTCTTTACCAATGGCTGCTTTGATATTCTGCATGTGGGGCATGTGGTTTTGCTCGAAAAGGCGCGCAGCCAGGGGGATGAATTAATTCTCGGACTTAACACTGATGAGTCAGTGCAGCGTTTAAAGGGAGATAAGCGACCAATAAATTTCCAGGATGAAAGAGCAAGAGTACTGGCAGGTCTGGAGGCGGTGAGTTATGTGACTTTTTTCTCAGAAGATACTCCTGCTGAACTTATTCAGGAAATTGTTCCAGATATTTTGGTCAAAGGAGGAGATTATGAATTGAATGAAATTGTAGGAAGGGAAACTGTAGAAGAAAATGGAGGGCAGGTTATAACAATTCCCCTTGTAAAAGGTCGCTCTACCTCCAACCTGATCAACAAGATAAAGCAAAATTTTTGAAATATCTTGATTAATAGACAGCTCTAAGATAATTTCTAACGTATTATTAGAATCCAATTAAAGTAGGAATATATCAAAATGAAAAAACATAATATTGCTATAATTTGTTTAATTTTAGTCTCATTTTCACTGACATTTGGTTTAAATTTAAAGAAGAAAACAACCGCTGATCAAAATTCAGATCAGACAATTTTAGGAGAATCTCCCAGCATTTTTGATCTCCTATTAACAGAATCCAAACGATATTATGTAGAAGCTCTTGTAGCAGATTATCATAAGGATACTTCCGAAGTAAAATTTGCTCTTGATAAAACTCTGGAGAATATTTCAGAAATTAGTGAAATCGATTCGCTTACAATTTTGCAAAAAGATGATTATAACAGATTCTGTGACAAATTGAACCACGATTTTAGAACGAAATTTTCCTATATTAATGGAGATTCCGGAACCTATAGTATTGCTTCGATTCAGGATGAACTGAAAACCTATATTGATACAGTGGCAGTAGGCAATGATGATTTGATTGTAGTTGAAGATAGGCCCGGCCATTTGCCACTTGTTAAATCCGATAAGATTGAAAAGATCATCAATTATTTTCAAGGACGATTACATAATAATTTTCAACAATGGTTAAATAATTCCGGTAGATATAAAGAACTCATGATGCCTATCATTAAAAAATATGGTTTGCCCGAAGAAATTTTCTATCTGGCCATGATCGAGAGTGGTTTTAAGCCCACAGCCTATTCTTATGCGCATGCAGCTGGTACCTGGCAGTTTATTGCTTCTACCGGAGCAATGTATGGTCTGGACCGGAATTGGTGGGTTGATGAACGGCGTGATCCGGTCAAGTCAACAATTGCTGCGGCTCGCCACTTAAAGGATCTGCACGATTATTTTAATGACTGGTTTCTGGCCTTGGCAGCTTATAATTGTGGAAAATTGAATGTTTTGCGAGCCATTAGGAGAGAAAGAACAAGAGATTACTGGCAATTGCGAACTTTACCCCGCCAAACAAGAAATTATATTCCTAAAATGATGGCTGCTATCATTATTGCGAAGAGTCCGGAGAAGTACGGTTTTCAGCCCCCTAAAAATGATCCCTGGAAATTTGATACTGTTAAAATTACCAGAAGTATTAATCTGGAAACTATAGCCAGGCGGACGTCTCTCTCCTCGAAAGTTATTAAAGAGTATAATCCGGAATTGCGTAGATGGGCAACTCCTCCTGATGTTAATAATTATGTGCTTAGAGTACCGCAGGGTAAAGGGAAAGAAGTTCGGGAGATTATCAAAAAACTGCCTACTGAAAAAAGAACTTTCGTCTTTCATCGGGTTCGCAGGGGGGAAAATTTGAGCTATATTGCCCGAAAATATCATACCAGTATTTCAGCAATATTAGCTGCTAATAATATCCGCAATTCCTATTTAATATACCCCGGTGACCGATTGAAAATACCTCAAGAAAATTATACCTATGCAACTAAATCCGGAGAGGCCACCATTCATCGAGTAAGTAAAGGTGAAACCCTTTATGATATTGCTCAAATGTATCCGGGAGTAACTCTCAGAAAATTACGTTCCTGGAATAATCTCTACGGCACAAGATTCATCTATCCCGGGCAGAAACTAAAACTCTATTTAAATGGGAAAAAGACAGCCACAGCCTCTAAACCTGATGATAAAGAAAGATTAGTCCATATTGTTAAAAAAGGTGAGACATTGAGTGAAATTGCTGAAAGCTATCATGTTGGCTTAAGTAAAGTAAGACGCTGGAATAATATTTATGGACGGTTTATTAAACCTGGTCAGAAGATATACATATATAAGGAAGGTTGATTTTGAAAAGATCTGATAAGATATTTACGATCATTATTCTTGGAATTGTATTACTGATCTTGATCGGCCTTTTTACGGGAGTTACAAATACAGATGTTAAATATAAAGGTGGGAATAAAGTCTTTGTTATTGAATTACGGGGTGCCATATCGAGTTCAGACAAATTTGTTAAAAAATTATCTGGATATGCAGATAAAGATTATGTAAAAGCGCTTGTAATACGGATCGACTCACCGGGTGGAAGTGTGGGGGCCTCGCAAGAAATCTATCGTGAAATTAAACGAATCCGGGAAAATGGAAAACCTGTGGTGATTTCTATGGCATCTACCTGTGCTTCCGGGGGATATTATATTGCTCTGGGAGGGAGTAAGATCTTAACCAATCCTGGTACTGTTACTGGTAGTATCGGAGTGATTGTTAATTTTCCGGTTTTTAAAGAGTTGATGGATAAGGTCGGCATTGAAAGTAACACAATTAAAAGTGGACGATATAAAGATACAGGAAATCCCGGCAGAAAAATGACAGCGGCAGATAGTTTAAGATTTCAGACTGTAGTCGATAAACTTTATCAGCAGTTTTTTAATGCAGTTTTAGAAGAAAGACCAATTGGTGAAAAGCGGCTGCAAAATGTCGCTGACGGACGGATTCTAACTGGGCAGGAGGCTGTTGATCTGGGGCTAGCTGACAGTTTAGGTACTTTGCATGATGCTGTTAATTTAGCAGGAAAAATGGCGGGAATTTCTGAACCGGAAATTATTCGTCCTAAGAAAAAGGAACTTACCCTGCTTGATCTCTTGATGAATGACAGGCTAAGAGAAATGCTATCAATAGAAGATAAGGGCTTTGTGACCTTTAAATATTTGCTAAAATAGGAGCAGTGATGACTAAAGAAGAAATAGTCAATACTCTATATAAGCAGACAGGTATGAAAAAAGAAGAAACAAAAGTTTTAGTCGATGGCTTTTTAACGGTAGTTGCCGAAGCTTTAAAAGAGGGAAAGCGCATAGATTTTCGAGGTTTCGGACATTTTGAAGTCAAGATCAGAAAGCCGCGAAAAGGCCGAATACCAGGAACGGGCAAAGAGATCGATATCCCTGAAAGAGCTGTACCTGTTTTTCAGGCCTCAGACCTACTGAAAGAGGCTGTTGACAAAGAATACAAAAGTAATAATTTTACCCAACCTGAATAGATTCTATTTTCAGAAAATTTTCATATGGATGAAAAAATTTATACAGTTTCGGAGATTTCTGATCGAATCCAGCAAGTTTTAGGGGATTTTATTCCTGCTGTCTGGATTGAAGGTGAAGTCTCTAATTATTACCGGAGCCGCGCCGGTCATATTTATTTTTCTTTAAAAGATGATCAGGCTTTGATTAATTGTGTACTATGGAGTCGCAAAGCAGATGCTCTTTCTTTCAAGATTGAAGATGGCATGGATATGGTCGTATTTGGCCGGGTCACTTCTTATAAGCCTCAATCCCAATACCAGATAAATGTGGACAAAGTGCAGGCCGGAGGTAAAGGTAGGCTTTTTCTGGCTTTTGAAAGATTAAAAAAGAAATTATCTGAAGAGGGCCTTTTCAGTGACGAGTTGAAACAGAAATTGCCTGAATACCCCAACCGAATTGGTGTGGTGACAAGTGCGGAAGGAGCTGCGATCCGGGATATCTTAAATGTAAGTAAGAGGCGTAATCCTGCTATCGAATTTGTAATTTACCCGTCAATGGTACAGGGAGATAAGGCCGCTCAGACTATTATCAATGGTATAGAGACTTTTAATAAACTCAAAAATGTTGACCTGATTATAATCGGAAGGGGAGGGGGTTCTCTTGAAGATCTCTGGGCGTTTAATGAGGAAGAGTTGGTCAGAGCCGTGGTTAAATCGGAATTACCTATTGTTAGTGCTGTAGGACATGAGGTCGATTTTACACTTTCAGATTTTGCCGCCGATGTGCGGGCACCGACTCCTTCGTCTGCTGCTGAAGTTACAGTCCCGTCAAGAAGTGAGATTTTAGGTGAAATTGAGATGCTTAAAGATAGAATAAACCGTCATATTGAACTTATAATTAATAGAGTAAAGGATTCGATCGAGAATATCACAAGACGGATTATAGCTCGCAATCCGGAAGAATATTTGAAACAATATCGACAAACAATTGACGACCTGGAAAGGCAGATCGACCGGTTGGTAAAAGAGATAATAGAGAAAGAGCTGATCCTTGTCAATAATTATCAGAAACAATTAAAATCGATGAGCCCAAAAGCTGTTCTACAGAGAGGCTATTCTCTGGTCTATAAACTTCCGGATTCAGAAGTTGTCAAACAGAAGGATCAAGTTAATAAAGACGATCCGATCGAAGTTGAAGTTTCTGATGGCCGCTTTCAGGCCCGGGTAACAGATAATCATAAGAAATGAGACATAAAATGGCAGAAGAAAAATTTTCTCTTGAAAAATCGATAGAAAAATTAAAAGAAATTCTAGAAAAACTTGAATCAGGCGATGAAAATATTGAGGATTCCATCAAACTTTATGAAGAGGGTATGGAACTGAGTAAAAAATGTCGCAAGCATCTGGAAGCTCTGGAAGAAAGAGTGAAAATTTTATCAGAAGATGATAAAAATGGTTACAAAGAAGAAAACTTTGATTAAGTAGAATTAATACAATGAAAATAGGATTACAGCTTCATCCTCATATAAGAAAGTCAAAAAAGGCTTTAAAGGAAATATTACAATTCTTGATTGATCAAGGACAAGAGCTTTATATATCACAAAAAGCAGCTCAGCACTACAAACCGCTGATAAAAAATATAAATTATACTTCAGTAGAAGAATGTGTGGGAATCATAGATGTTATGCTCTGTATTGGCGGTGATGGTACTTTTTTAGGTGGATTAAGGAGAATTCGGGGGACTGATATTCCAATTTTGGGCATTCATCTGGGAGGATTAGGTTTTTTAGCTGATCTATCTCTTGAAGACTACCAGAGCAAGCTGCGGGCACTTTTTGAGGGCAACTACGAAATTGATGAAAGATACAGCCTTGAGGCAGAGACATATCCGGCTGTCAATGATAAAAAATACCGGGCTACGAATGAATTTCATATTGCCAAAGGCAATGTGATGAGCATGATTAAGATTAAAATATTTGTTGATGATGAATATTTAAATACTTATCGAGCAGATGGCCTTTTAGTCTCATCACCTACGGGCTCGACAGCATATGGTCTTTCTGCAGGAGGGCCAATTATCTCACCGGGACTGGATATAATGGCTATTTCACCTATCTGTCCCCATAGTTTATCTGCCAGACCTGTTATAATTTCTGGTGAACAGGAAGTCAAAATAGATTGTAGTAAATTTAAACAAGATGAGTCATTGGTCATAGACGGGACAGAGAGAGTTAGCTTAAAAAGTGTAGAAGACGTCATTGTAAGAAGATCAGATGAGACGTTTAAAATTATTAGATTTAAAGAAGAGTCCTTTTTCAAGACTTTACGGAAAAAGTTAAACTGGGGCATAGATAGCCGAGGAAATTAATATTATGAATAATGAGAATAAGCCATTAATCGCAGTGACAATGGGTGATCCTTCGGGTGTGGGACCGGAAATTGTAGCATTAGCATTGAATGCTGATGATTTATATGAAAAAGCAAGACCTGTTGTAATAGGTTCAATTCCGATTTTAACCCAGGCTGTAGAACTCTATGATCTGGATCTTGATATCAATGAGTTTAAAGAAGATCAACAGAATGATTTCGGTCCTGGTAAAATAAATGTAATTGATTCGAATTTTATAGAACCGGAAGCAGTAAATATAGGTGATGTTCAAAAGCAATCAGGCCGGGCTTCCTATCTATATATAAAAAGGGCTACAGAGTTAATTTTAGAGGCTAAATTAGACGCAATGGCTACCGCCCCGATTCACAAGGAAGCATTAAAACTGGTTGGCATACCAGAAGCCGGATGTACAGAGATA
>JAIPHI010000150.1 GCA_021735285.1 Fidelibacterota bacterium
GCAAGGTTAATAAATTTTATCAGCAAAATTGCCTGATGGAACAGGAATATGTGAAAAATCCTGATATTTCCGTCAAAGAATATGTTAAACAAACAATTGCTAAAATTGGCGAAAATATGACTATTTCCAGGTTTACCAGATATAAACTTGGCGAATAGAATCTTTTAAATATTACACAATGAAAAAAATAGACTATAATAGAGTTCTATTAAAGTTTTCCGGAGAAGCGCTTGCTGGTGGCAAGCGCTTTGGCATAGATAATGAAGTGCTTGATTATATCACTGATGAAATATTGAGCCTGAATGAATATGATCTTGATCTGGGAATTGTAATTGGAGGCGGCAACATTTTTAGAGGTGTTGATATTACAACCGAAGGTGTGAATCGCATTCGGGCTGATTACATGGGTATGCTGGGCACAGTTATTAATGGCATTGCAATTCAAGATTATCTGATCCGGAAAAATGCAAAAGCAAGAGTGATGTCGGCTGTACGCATGGATGAAGTCGCTGAACCTATGATTATACGCAAGGCAGAAGAATATTTTGAAGAAGGTTATATCATAATTTTTACTGGTGGCACAGGCCGGCCTTTTTTCAGCACTGATTCGGGAGCTGCTTTGCGAGCTGCTGAAATTGATGCTGATCTGCTTATTAAAGCTACAAAAGTTGATGGTGTTTATTCGGATGACCCCGAAAAGAATAAAGAAGCGAAACTCTACAAAAAGCTCGATTACAAAACTGCGATCCATGATAAATTGGGAGTAATGGATACTACTGCTTTTAGTCTCTGTGAGGATAATGAAATTCCGATTATGGTATATAATATGATGAATTCCGGAGCTCTGAAAGAAAGTCTGATCAGTGAAAATGTAGGTACTTTAATTACAAAAGGAGGATAATCATGTTAAGTGGTATATTGGACGATGCAGAAAAAAGAATGAAAAAAACTTCGAATTCAACCGCTGATAAACTGGCCTCGATCCGAACAGGTCATGCCACTCCCAGTATTTTAGATAATATTACAGTTGACTATTATGGCAGTCAAACACCTTTAAGACAGCTGGCTAATGTGGCTGCTCCGGATAACAGATTATTAGTTGTGCAGGTTTATGACAAAAATTCAGTGGATAATGTTGACAAAGCAATTAAATCCTCAGACCTGGGCTTAAACCCGCAAGTGGAAGGCAATGTATTAAAAATCCCAATTCCCAAACTCAGTCAGGAACGGCGTGAAGAAATGGTTAAATATGCGCATGAATTAACCGAAGAAGGTAAGATCGCAATCCGCAATATTCGCCGTGATGCCAAAGCAGATATTGAAGAACTCGAAGATGAACATGAAATTTCCGAAGACGATGCCCACCGTGCCCTGGAAGAACTCCAGGAGATCACAGATAAATATACTGACAAGATCTCAGAGCTACTTGAAAACAAAGAAGAAGAGATCTTAGAAGAGTAAAGTTACTAAAAAATTCACAAAGCGAGTGTAGTTCAATGGTAGAACCTCAGCTTCCCAAGCTGATGACGAGGGTTCGATTCCCTTCACTCGCTCCACATCTAAGCCGGACATGTCCGGCTCTTTTTTAAACATACTTACCGGCTAATTCCGAAGAGGGGAATTTGGAATCTCCGGAATGGAGAGGAAAATTCTGACTAAAACCTTAAATAATAGGTGTAGAATGAAATTAAAACTTGAAAATGGGATGACTTTCCAGGGAAAAAGCTTTGGGAGTACCCGGGATATAGCTGGTGAAGTTGTATTTAACACCGGTATGGTTGGCTATCCCGAAACCATGACCGATCCTTCTTATTATGGCCAAATATTAGTTTTAACTTATCCTTTGATCGGGAATTATGGAGTTCCTGAATTCAATCCCCAGCCCTGGGAATTGTTGCGATATTTTGAATCTTCCGGAATAAAAATAAGTGGTTTGATCGTCTCTGAATATTCTGAGCATTACTCCCACTGGAATGCTCAACAAAGTCTGGCTGAGTGGTTGAAAAAGGAGAATGTCCCTGCTATAACAGGCATTGATACCCGCTATTTAACCCAAATTCTGCGAGAAAAAGGGACTATGCTGGGCAAGATTTATTGCGAGGACGAACCTGAAACCTATGATCCCAATCAATTTAACCTTCCAGCCAAAATTTCAGTTGATGAAGAAGTGGTTTATGGCAGGGGAAAATACAGAATTGCAATGCTCGATTGCGGTTGTAAAAATAGTATCATATCAAATTTTACAGAACGTGAGGTAGAAGTTCTACGTTTGCCCTGGAATGCGGAAGTGAAAGATAAAGATTTTGACGCTCTTTTTATATCGAACGGTCCAGGCGACCCCAAGATGTGCAAAGAAACGATTGAGACCACCCGCTGGGCAATCGAGCATGATATTCCGACTTTAGGGATCTGTCTTGGTCACCAGATCATTGCTCTGGCGGTCGATGCTGATACTTACAAACTCAAATACGGACACAGAAGTCAGAACCAGCCTGTGATTGATCCCCGTACTAAGAAATGTATCATAACTTCCCAGAATCATGGCTTTGCTGTGAAACGCGATACTCTACCTGAAGGCTGGGAAGAATGGTTTGTCAATTTGAATGATGAAACCAATGAAGGGATCAGACATGACTCGGGCAAATTTCTCAGCACGCAATTTCACCCCGAAGCAGGTCCGGGACCGTCTGATGCACAATTTATCTTTGACAAATTTGTTGAAGTTATAACTAATAACTAAAAGAGATAAATATGGATTTAACTGACAAGAAAGTACTTATATTAGGGAGCGCAGCTTTAAAAATTGGCGAAGCCGGTGAATTCGATTATTCCGGTAGCCAGGCTATTAAAGCTTTACAAGAAGAAGGTGTTTATACTATTCTGGTTAATCCCAATATTGCTACTATTCAAACTTCTGAAGACCTTGCTGACGAAGTCTATTTTTTACCTGTCAATGTGGAATTTGTAGAAAAAGTGATTAAAAAGACCAGACCTGATGGTATTTTATTAGGATTTGGGGGGCAAACAGCTCTGAATACTGGCATGGAATTACAGGAAAAAGGTATTCTAGAAAAATACAATGTAAAATCTTATGGAACATCAGTTGAAACGATTGTGAATTGTGAAGATAGAGGCAAATTTGTTGACCGCCTGGATGAGATAGATGTCAAAACTGCCAAAAGTAAACCGGCTGAGACAGTTGATAAAGCATTATCAATAGCAAAAGATTTTGGATATCCGGTCATAGCCAGGGTCGGTTATGCTTTGGGAGGTTTAGGTTCCGGCGTTTGTTACACTGAAGAAGAGCTCAAAGACCTGACCGAAAAATCATTCAAACATACATCCCAGATCCTAATTGAAGAATATCTGGAAGGCTGGAAAGAGGTAGAATACGAGGTTATGGCTGACCGCTATGGGAATTGTATGATCATTTGTAATATGGAAAATATAGATCCCATGGGTATTCATACCGGAGAAAGTATTGTTGTATCTCCGAGCCAGACACTTTCCAACCGTGACTATCATATTCTCAGAGAAATCGCAATTAAAACAGTTCTTCATTTAGGAGTCTGTGGGGAGTGTAATATTCAATACGCCTACGATCCAAAATCAGAAGATTATAGAGTAATTGAAGTCAATCCCCGGCTTTCCCGAAGCTCAGCCCTGGCATCAAAAGCCACTGGGTATCCCATCGCAAAAATTGCAGCCAAACTAATGCTGGGTCATAGTATCTATGAATTAAGAAATAGTATTACAAAATCAACGTCAGCCTTTTTCGAACCCGCTCTGGATTATGTCGTAGTCAAAATGCCCAAATGGGACCTTAAGAAATTCAGGCGTGTATCTCGCAAAATTGGGACGGGCATGAAGTCGGTAGGTGAAGTCATGGCTATTGGTAGAAATTTCGAAGAAGCCATGCAAAAGGCTGTGCGCATGCTCAAGATCGGCGCCCATGGAGTCGATGATCATCAGAAATTTGATTTTGAAGACCTTGATGAGGAGCTTCAACAACCGACAGAAGAACGTATTTTTGCTGTATCGAAAGCGCTCGAAGAAGGTTATTCAATTGATAAACTCCATGAACTAACACATATCAATGCCTGGTACCTTCAGAAGATCAAAAATATTATCGATATAAAGAAAGACTTGAGGGAGAAGAAGTTAGATAAATCATTACTCCTCTCTGCTAAGATGGCCGGTTTTTCCGATCAACAAATTGGCAATATTAAAAAACAAAAAACCGAAGAGATTGTTTCGCTCAGGAAAGATTACAAGATTTATCCTAAATTACGCCAGATCGATACCTTGGCAGCGGAATATCCGGCTAAAACAAATTATCTTTATCTCACCTACCATAGTGACAAAGATGATATAGAAAGTTTTCCTAATAATACTGTACTTTTACTGGGCTCAGGTGCCTACCGGATTGGTAGTTCGGTAGAATTTGACTGGAGTTGTGTGACTGCCGGTAAGACCCTTCGGAAACTTGGCTATAAAACCATTATGCTGAATTTTAATCCCGAAACTGTCAGTACGGATTATGATGAATTCCATTATCTTGTTTTTGATAATATTGATCTGGAAACAGTGCGTGAAGTCTATCAAAAATTTAACCCTATTGGGGTAATTGTGTCCGTTGGTGGGCAAATTGCTAACAATCTGGCCATGGACCTCCATAAAAGTGGAATCCGGGTGCTGGGCACTTCACCCCTGGATATTGATCGGGCGGAAAATAGAAAAAATTTCTCATCAATGCTGGATAAATTGAATATTGACCAGCCGCAGTGGAAAGAATTAACTTCTATGGACGAAGCCAAGGAGTTTGCCAGCGAACAGGGCTATCCGGTTTTGATCCGGCCTTCATACGTACTGAGTGGTGCTGCCATGGCAGTGGCTTCCAATGAGGATGAACTCAAACAATATCTGGATAAAGCGGTTACGATTTCACCGGATTATCCCACAGTGATCAGTAAATTTTTAGATAATGCCAAAGAAATAGAAATGGATGCCGTGGCTCAAAATGGTGAAATTGTAGCCTATGCTATATCCGAACATGTTGAGAATGCAGGTGTGCATTCCGGGGATGCAACCATGGTTCTGCCCCCCCAAAGAACCTATCTGGAAACTATCCGCAAGATTAGAATAATCGGTAGAAAGATCGCTTCCGCACTCAATATTAATGGGCCTTTAAATATTCAATTCATCGCCAAAAACAATCAGGTCAAGGTTATAGAGTGTAATCTAAGAACTTCACGAAGTTTTCCTTTTGTCTCCAAAGTCATGGGTAACAATTTCATCGATATTGCCACTCGCGTGATAATGAAAGTACCGGTTGAGAAAAATTTGAACTCTCTATTTGAACTGGATTATGTAGGAGTGAAAGCGCCTCAATTTTCCTTTACCCGCCTGAAAGGTGCTGATCCCAATCTGGGAGTAGAAATGGCCTCTACAGGTGAAGTTGGCTGCCTGGGTGATAATTTTGATGAAGCCTTTCTCAAGGCCTTAAACTCAGTGGGGTACTCTTTTGATATAAAAAGTGTACTGTTTTCAACCGGACCTATCGAATCCAAAGCGGAGTTGCTGGATGCTGCCCGCTATTTGCAAAAAGTGGGCACCACATTCTATGCGACGGCAGGAACCGCCAATTTTTTGGAATCTAATGACTTTCCGGTTAAAAGGTTACATTGGCCTCTGGAAGAAAAGCAACCTAATATCATTGATTATCTTAAAAATGGTAAGATCGATCTCGTGATCAATATTCCCAAAAACTACCAGAAAGAAGAATTGACCAATGGTTATTTGATTAGAAGAGCTGCTATAGATTATAATGTAATGCTCATTACCAATCGTCAGCTGGTGGTGCGCTTTATAGAAGCTTTGGCCCGTGATTCTCACAAAAAATTAAAAGCAGCTGAATGGAGAGAGCATCGCTAGCCCTGAGATGTAGCCCAACTTTCCTAAGTTGGGTTTTATTCTGAAAGTTTCAATGACTTGCAGAATAAAGTTATAGCAGGGTTTTAGATGAATATGAAGGCATGTTAATTGTGAAAGAGTTCAGCTTTGTGTTTTTATTGTTTTGCTTTCTGGATATTATTTCGGGCATTGAGCCCCCAATATTTGTATTGTAGCCCAACTTTCCCAAGTTGGGTTCTATTTAGAAGACCTAATTGTCTTCTAAATAGACAAAAGCAGAAGAAGTTTATGACGAAGATAATTGATTTTGAAAATATTAGATCTAAGATTTCATTCTAATAATTCAAAAGCATAGAATAATTTTTTACGACTTTTCTACTCGACCACTTTGCAACTCCACCACTCGACAACTGATATCAAGACAAAAGTAAAATGAATGGAAAAAAGCAGAAGAAGTTTATTACAAATTTAATTGATTTGTAAAAATATTTGATTTTGGATTTTATTGTCTGGTTTTTGGGTATATTATTTCGGGCATTGAGCCCTCAATAATATAACTCAACTAAGGATAGTTGAGCTACAGAAAAATGTAGCCCAACTTTCCTAAGTTGGG
>JAIPHI010000151.1 GCA_021735285.1 Fidelibacterota bacterium
AAGGGTGAGCAAGAGGCAAAAATATTAAGAATTATAATTGAACCTATACGCATCAATTTAATCAAGAAAAACATTTTGATAAAAATACCTTACTTTTTAGAAGCTATTTCATTAACATATTAAGGTTAAATTGAGTTACTATTTAAAAAGGTATAAGATAGGTGAGAAATGGGCAGTTTGAAAAAATATTTAATATTTTGCACTCTTCTTTTGTCTTTAGTTTTATCTATTTGTATTTTTGGTTGTGATAATTGGAAGGGAGCAAATAATATGAGCAAATTAAAAATACATTATCATCGGTATGATGGTGATTATAACAACTGGACTCTATGGACCTGGCTAGATGATGTTCAGAAAGAAATACATCCTATTGATTCTAATGATTATGGATTAATATTCGAAATTAATTTAGATAAGTACCCTTCTCAGGGGAATATCAATTTTTTACCTAAATATAAGAACTGGGAAGCAAAGGATGCACCCAATAGGTTCTGGGATCGAGATCAAAAAAATGAAGTTTGGATTTTACCTAGTGATCCGACCGTATATACAAAAAAGCCAGACACATCAAAAACTATTCAAAGAGCCTTTATTGATAGCCAGGATAGTATAACAGTGACATTATCTCATCCTCTTTTTAAGAATGAGATTGATAAATTAGAAGCACATATTATTTTGGATAATGGAGATGATATTGAAGGCCTTAAGCCTGAATTTCTAAATCCTGAAGAGGAAAAATCGAATATTATTGTTTTAAAAACTAATCAAGAGATCAAGCTGGAAAGTTTACCAGGAAGGCTTGAGATCAAAGATTGGCAATCCGGCCCTCTTTTATTACGAAAGATTTTAGATAATAGCAAATATCAGACTGATCAAACTTTAGGAGTTGGTTATTCGCCGAAGAAGAGCATATTTACTGTATTTTCACCGGGAGCAACTAGAGTTCTTCTCAACATATATGATAAACCTAAAAATGGTGCTGCTAAAACTTATAGTCTCGAGAAAGTTGAGGATGGAGTCTGGAGAGGTGAAGTATCAGGAGACCTGAGGAATAAGTATTACACCTATCAAGTAGATGGCCCGGATCCATATTATAATTTTGAAGAGGAGTTAATAGACCCTTATGCATTGGCCACTACAAGTCATGATGGAAGAGGGATCATTATCCAGGATGATACTCCCATAGATCAAGGTCCGAGTTTTAGTATTGATGAGGCGATAATTTACGAGATGCATATCAGGGATTTTACCATTGACAGAAATTCCGGAGTAGAGATTAAAGGTAAATTCCCCGGTTTCCATGAAAGTGGGACAAAATTGCCGGGGACCGAATTTTCAACCGGCTTGGACCATCTGGTAGAATTGGGAATAAATACTGTCCAGATTATGCCGATCCAGGACTTTGAACATGTGGATACCGGAGATAGCTATTTTTGGGGCTATATGCCGGTTAATTTTAATGCTCCGGACGGCTGGTACTCAACAGACCATTTGCATGGATCCGGAGTCAAAGAATTTAAAAAATTAGTAGATGCATTCCATAAAAAAGGTATCAAAGTGGTAATGGATGTAGTTTATAATCATACAGCCGAGACTAGCAGCCACATATATTATAATTTTAATGGATTTATACCCAATTTTTACTATCGTGAAAAACCGGATGGATCATTCTGGAATGGCTCCGGGACAGGCAATGAAACTCGTTCTGAAAATCCTATGGTACGTAGATTTATTGTAGAGTCTCTGAAATACTGGGTCAAAGAATATAAGGTAGATGGTTTTCGATTTGATCTGATGGGCCTGCATGATATGAAAACCATGAAAACTATTGTGCGAGAGCTGCAAGCAATTAAACCTGATATCTTTATTTATGGCGAACCCTGGACTGCAGGTTCTACTCCAATAGACCCCACCTTAAAAGGCGACCAAAAGCAGAAAGGCTTTGCAGTTTTTAATGATCATTTCAGAGATGCACTTAAGGGCCCCTGGCATAATACTGAACCTGGTTATATTCAGGAAGGTCTGTACAAAGATAGAATCAAGACCGGAATTACAGGCTCTATTGATGATTTTGCAGCTAATCCGCAAGAGGTGATTAATTATGTGGTTTGCCATGATGGCAGGACTCTTTGGGATAGGATCATTGCTACAACTAAAGATAGTTCCCATCTCTCGGAGAAAAAACTTCAAGATATGGATAAATTGGCTGCGGTGTTAGTTTTAACATCTCAAGGAGTCCCATTTTTACATGGAGGGCAGGAAATACTAAGAACAAAATTTGGCTCCCATAATAGTTATAACCTACCTGATAAAATCAACAAAATCACCTGGTCTTTCAAAGAAGAGAATCACGATATATTTGCTTACTACAAGGGATTAATAAAATTACGTAAAGAACATCCTGTATTTAGGATGACCTCTAAAGATGCAATTAAAGAAAATATTACATTTTTGGGTGAAAATGGTTATGACATGCCTCAAAATTGTATAGGTTATTTAATAAAAAAAGGTAATAGTGAGGATAGATGGCCAGAAGTGCTGGTCTTGTTAAATCCTAACCATCACAAAGTTAAAATCCCAATTCCAAAAAAACGTTGGACCGTAGTTGTGAATGAGGAAGAAGCAGGCACAGAAATGATAGAACCTGTAAGTAACTCCCCTGTTGAATTGGAACCAATATCGGCGTTGATAATGTATCACCTTTAATATTTCACTGCATGTCTGTTAATATAATTTTGGAGAGTTTATGCATCTTTTTCAACCCTTTAAGACATTGTATCTTCTGGCTTATCTAATTACTCTATTATTTATTAATTTTGCTTGTAGTAGTCAACAGGACTATAAAGCGCCGGAACTAATCGAAATGTGGAAAATTGAACCTGGCACTACAAATAAAATTGATATGGATAAAGTTTTTTATGCTGATAATTATAAGCTTGAGTTCTCGGAAAATCAGAATTTACAGCTAAATTATAAGTCTATTAGTAATTCACTTTTAATAAGACCGGATACGGGATTTGCGGGACTTAATTTTCTCAATTTCACAAATGCTGGCAGAGAATTAATCCTTCCAATTTTAGTTGAGAAAAAAATTCCTGTTACTTTTACTTACAAACCAGAATCCTCAGTATCTGATGTTTACCTGATGGGAAATTTTAATACCTGGCAGCGCAATGATATTACCATGACAGATCCTGATCGGGATGGCATTTTTTCTGCTACAATCAAGTTGAATCCGGGCGTTTATAAATACCAGTTTATTGTTGATCAAAAAGAAATCTGGGACCCGCACAATCCGGATAAAATTCCCAATGGTTTTGGTTCCTATAATTCTATTGTAAGAGTAAAGAATCCCAACAAATCAAACGTTCCACATGTTTACTTTAAGCCTGCTTCTGCCAATCTGGTGAAAGTCCATATAGATGCTGCGAAATATGACGAACAGCTACAAATTTATATTCTTAAAAATAATGATTTTCTACCCAAAAGATTTTATACCTTAGAAAAAGACAAATTGCATATCGAATTAGATAAAATTGGGAATGGAAACGATATTCTCCGTATTATACCAGTTTATAATAATGAACCTGGTAATATTTTAAAAATATGGATTAATAACGGAAAAGTGATTGATAATGAAGAATTTATATGGCAAGATGCTACAATTTATTCACTGATGGTGGACAGATTTAATAATAGTAATCCTGAAAATGATGAACCTGTAGAACATCCTGATTTAGCGCATCAGGCTAATTTTCAAGGTGGTGATATAGAAGGGTTAATCAAAAAGATCAAAAGTGGGTATTTTGATCAATTAGGAATTAATACAATTTGGCTTTCCCCAATATTTGAAACCACGGATCAGGCTTATCAGGAATGGCCAGAACCACATCGCTATTTTACAGGTTATCATGGTTATTGGCCTGTAAGTCTGACAAAGGTAGAACCCCGTTTTGGTTCTCTTGAACAATTTAAAAAGTTAGTTAAAATTGCCCATCAGCATAAAATTAAGATTTTGCTTGATTTCGTATCTAATCATGTTCATAAAGAACACCCCTGGTTCAAACAACATCGGGATTGGTTTGGGAATTATGAACTGCCAGGGGGCCGTAAAAATATCAGAAAATGGAATGAGTATCGCCTTACAACCTGGTTCGATACTTTTTTACCCTCATTTGATTATATGAATTCTGAGGCTGCTTTAGATACTGTTACAAATATTGCTTTGGAGTGGCTACAAAATACCAATATCGATGGATTTCGGCACGACGCTACCAAGCATTTGCCTGACGAATTCTGGCAAACATTAACCCGAGAAAGTAAAGCGAAGGTGGATCCCTTCAGAAATGATAAAATATTTCAAATTGGAGAATCATTTGGATCCTATGAGTTTATAAAGTCTTATGTCAACAATGGGATGCTTGATTCTCAGTTTAATTTTGAGCTTTTTTTTACTTTGCGAAGAATATTTGTGGAGGAAAATAGTGATTTCGCTGATCTGAAAATGGCACTGGATAAAAGCCTCTCCATATATGGGTATAATAATTTAATGGGCAATATTATGGATAGCCATGATCAGGTGCGGATAATGGCATATTTGGATGGTGATCTTGATCTTTCTGATAATGGAACTGAGCGAGCCTGGCAAAAACCCAAGATCAAGGTTAATAATCCGGAAGCTTACCAAAAGCAACGGATGGTGATGACTTTTCTGCTTACTATACCAGGAGTTCCTATTGTATATTATGGAGATGAATTTGGAATGACAGGCGCTAATGATCCGGATAATCGTAGAATGATGAAATTTGACAGTGAATTAGATAGCCTTCAGCAAAAACAATTGACTCATATTTCGCGGTTGATAAATATTCGCAAGGAATATTCGGCAATCAGGAGAGGTGATTATCTACCACTAAAGATAGATAAAGATGTATTTATTTATAGTCGGGGAGATCAAAAGCATAGACTTATCATTGCAATTAATAAATCCAATCAGAAGCAATCGATTTCCACAAAATTACCGGATTGGTTGGAGTATAATAGTGTTAATTCACTAATTGATACAACTGAGTATAATATTAATAATAATTTATTTGAACATGTTTTGGAACCGTATTCTGCACAGATTTTTAAATTAGAGAGTTGATTTAATAAATAGTCTTTTTTTTAATAATTTTACAACGCGGGCTTCGTAGAAAGCCGGAAATAAAATTTTTCAAATATATTGAATAGATGAGCTTTTAACTATTAATCGTGGTCAAGGGTAAGCCATTGTAAATATGTGATATATATTTTTGTTGAACCCTAGTCGCTGCGAGATCATCAGCCAAATTTTTCCAATTAATAGTATTAGTCCACTAAGTTATTACCATAGCTTAAAAGTAGTTCAAATAAAACAATTTATTTATTCAAAAATTATTTATATTTTTAAAGAGAGACTCTGAAAATAGGGTAGTATCTGTAATGAATAACACTTAGTAAAAATTATTAGTAAAATAGATTCGGAGGTAAAATGATTCATGAAGAGTTATTAGCGATTATTTTAGGTGGTGGCAAAGGGACAAGGCTTTATCCTTTGACTAAATTAAGGGCTAAACCTGCGGTACCAATTGCAGGAAAATATAGAATAATAGATATTACATTAAGTAGCTGTTTGAATAGTAATGTAAAAAAAATATACATTTTAACACAATTCAATACCCATTCTTTACATAGGCATATTTACGATACCTATCATTTGGGCCGATTTTCCGGTGGATTTGTTGATATTTTGGCTGCGCAACAAACAGCTCAGAATAAGAGATGGTATCAAGGTACAGCCGATGCAGTACGGCAAAATTTAAATTATATAACTAATGCAAATGCAAAATATTCTCTGATCCTTTCCGGAGATCATATTTATCGAATGGATTATAAGAAGTTCTGGGATTTTCATCGCTCCAAGAAAGCAGAAATATCTATCTCGGTCCAACCTGTTTCAGGAGAGGAAGCAACTTCTCTAGGTATTTTAAAGACTGATGAAAATCAGCGGATAATAAAATTTGTAGAAAAGCCTGATGAAGAAGAATTAAAGAATTTGAAATCACCTGGTCTTCCGGATGATAAGCCATTTTTGGCCTCAATGGGGATCTATTTATTTGACACTGATATTTTGATTGATAAATTAAATTCAATTCATGAGCATGATTTTGGGCATGATGTAATTCCTTTAACTATAGATACAAATGAAGTATATGCATATAAATTTAAGGGCTATTGGAAAGATATTGGGACTGTCAAATCTTTCTTTGAATCCAATTTGGCTCTTGCCAGTCACAACCCGCCTTTTTCTTTCTTTGATGAAGATGCACCTATCTATACAAGAGCTCGTTCTTTGCCTGGTTCTAGAGTTAGCAACACTCAGATTAATGATTCTTTAATTGCTGATGGAGGTAAGATCAAAAGTTGCGAACTAAATCATACCGTGGTTGGTTTGAGGTCTTATATTGACCATGATTCAGTGCTTGAAAATGT
>JAIPHI010000152.1 GCA_021735285.1 Fidelibacterota bacterium
TAAGTTATTGCAATTTGAAATCTGATAGATCAAAAGTGATTTCATATTATCTAATTACAAGCTTGAATATGTATCCTATTACCATTAACCGTAATTATAATAAATCTAAGAAAGCCGATTTTAGCAGGATAAGAGCTTATATATAATATACTGATAATACCAACTGTGCTGCAACGCGACCTTGCGATGGGTTTTTTACAAGACCTATAAAGTTCATTTGTTACATCCCAATTTTTAGAATAGAGCTATTCACCTATTAGCCGGATCAAACACCTTTAGACAATGTAACGATCTCTTCTAGTTCTTGATTGGATAATTCTGTGATCCACTTTTCACCTGATTTGACAGTTAAATCTGCCAGTTCTTTTTTATCAATTAACATCTTATTTATTTTTTCTTCGAAGGTTCCCTCCGTGATAAAGCGGTGGACGTTTACGTTTTTATTTTGACCAATTCTGTAGGCCCGATCCGTAGCCTGTTTCTCCACAGCCGGATTCCACCATAGATCATAATGAATTACATGACTGGCGGCTGTTAAATTTAATCCCGTTCCCCCCGCCTTTAATGAAAGTAAAAAAACCTTGTTCTCTCTATTATTTTGAAAACCATCAATCATTCCCTGTCTTTTTTTCTGGGGTACACCTCCATGTAAGAAGAGAGGGCTAGCATTGAACTCCTTATTTATCATTTTCAGCAATAAATTACCCATTTGAGTATATTGGGTAAAGATTAAGCATTTTTCCTGCGCAGCAAAAATATCTTCTAACAATTGCTGCAACATCAATGTTTTTCCCGAATCTTTGATATTGGCTTTACCATTTTTTAAATAATTTGCAGGATGATTACAGACCTGTTTGAGACCAGTGATCAATTTAAATATCAAACCCTTTCTTTGAATTGAGCCATCCTCTTTCATATCATTCATAATACTATCAATAATATTCTGGTAAATCGCAGCCTGCTTATCTGTTAAAGAACAATATTGATCGGTTTCAATTTTTTCTGGCAAATCTTTAATAATAGATTTGTCTGTCTTCAATCTTCGCAAGATAAAGGGGGCCGTAATTTTTTGAAAATCCCGAATCCGCCGTCGATTCCGCTCTCTTTCGATTGGAATAGCAAATTTACGCTTGAATTGTGTTTTGCCTCCCAATAGATCCTTATTTACAAAATCCATAATACTCCAATATTCCATAATGCTATTTTCCACAGGAGTACCGGTCATCGCTATTTTCATTTTAGCCTGAAGACTTTTTACTGCTTTAGTTTGCTGAGTACTGGTATTCTTTATATTCTGCGCTTCATCAATAATTACAACAGTCCAATCTATTTTTGACAATTGATCTATATCATTTCTTACGATTCCATAGCTCGTGATTATTGTATCACTCTTTTTTTCTATTTCTCTATCTGCTCCATGATAAATACTATAATCCAGAGTTGGAGCAAATTTGTCAATTTCGTGCGCCCAATTAGAAATCAGGGTTGTAGGTACAATGATCAAAGCCGGTTGCTTTATTTTATCTTCTGCTTTCAATTTTAACAAAAGAGTGATAACCTGGATCGTCTTACCCAATCCCATATCGTCAGCCAAAATGGCTCCCATTCCAATTTGCAGATTGTGGTGTAACCAGTAAAAACCACGGGTTTGATACTCGCGCAACTGCGCATTGAGATTCTTAGGAACCTCAACTTTCTCTACTTCTAATAAATTTTGAAAAATCTGTTGGGATTTATCATCCTTACTAACATTCACTTCATCAAACTTACCACTGGTTCCTAAACGCAACATATCCGTGGCAGACATTTCAGGCAAATCCTGATCCAGCTTGCGCTTGATTTTCTCTATTTCTTTGGGATCAAGAAACACATATGAATCTTTTAACTTTACCAGACCGGTATAATTATCAACTAGTTTATAAAATTCTTCCCGGGAATATTCTCTATCACCAATAGCAACAGTCCATTCAAATTCCAAAAGCCGCTTAAGATTCAGATAAGAATTAATATTTTGCTTTTTTCTTTTAGCCTTCATATCGAGATTTAATTCAGGCGCCAATTTTTTGTCAAGAACTTTGGGAATAATGGATTTCACACCCAGAATTTTTAGAAGCGGTAAAGAATTAAACCAAAAATCAACAAATTCATCCGCATCTAGCTCAATTTTTTCTTCTCCTTTAAATGCTAAAAATTCATTTACAACCGAGAGATATTCGGATAAAACACCCAAATTTTTGAGCAGGATAAAAAACTTATCATTATAACCATATTTCTCAACCAACTCGGAAAAACTGTAATAGTGGAGGTCTTCATCCTGTTTATCAAGGAATAATAAATTGAAATAGAATCTATCTACAGTCCCTGTTTCCTCTATCTTGATAACCGGGACAAGAGTACTATTTCTGATTGCAAAACGATGGAACCAGCGATCGATTGCTTCCGGGACTTCTTCTTCTGAGAAATAGATGGTGTTATATACATAAGTTTTGAAAAAGAACTTATATAGCGCTTTGCCTTTTAAGCGTGATTTGAGGGCGAATTCATAATAAATTTCTGCAAAATAATCGACAACAAAATGGAATATTGTAACCAGCATCTCAGTTTTTTTGACAGCAATCTCTTCTTCATTAATCTTGAGAGTCACCAGCCCATCGGGTAAAAAATAGGCAATTGTATTGAATATTTTATCCACCTCAGCATTGAAAAGAGCCGGTTTCCAGCGCAAATTATAAATTTCATCAGTATTTTGAATGACCTGTGCAATAAAGGCACCCTTCTTAATCAATTGTAAAGAGAAAGTAATCGCGAACCAAACCGCAACCATTGAATTTTTTAGATTATCAAGCTCTTCGAAATCTATATATTTTACATACTCCAAAAACTTAGCAAGCGGTATTACAACTCTCTTGCGTTGATAATATCCGGAAAACACCATTTTATTATCCCGGTCACTATAGATTTTGGCGATCACCAGCTTATTTAGATCAATATTCGGTTCTTTAGGATTGTTGCAATAGAATTTTTTTACCTGAGATTTACTTCTGCTATAAAATTTTTTCAAAAATCTTTTAAAATTCCTCTCTGTATCAAACACCGGTTGATCCGGCAAAATATTTAAAATATCCTGGCGCAGATCCGGAATTTCAGAAAGATCAACATTATATAAATAGGAAAAATCAGGACCTTCCTCCACATCAAAATCTAAATTTGGTCCCTTGCCTGGAAAAATATCATCCCAGCTTCTTATCCTGCTACTTTTTTCTTGAACTCTTTGATTTACTTTTGCCGCCTCTGTATTTTGCAAGGCTTGTTCAATATCCAGGCCTTTCAATTTAAATACCAAGAACGGATCTTTGTCTATTCTATTTGCTATCAAATAGATCACTGCGGCTATATGTTTACAGGGATTAGCCCAATCCGGACAGGAACAATTCGTATCAATAGATTGCCAGCTATCGGGAAATAGTTGAATCTCCTTTTCCATTAATTTATCATATAAAATAGGAGGCAATTCTCCAGCCAGCATACGTGACACAAAATAAGGATTAGATAGGATCACTTTTTTGATTTTGTTTTCTTCCTTGGTAGTGAAGGTAGGAATCTCTACTACAATTCGATATGGAGTGGAGAGTCGCCCTTTCACTTTGGCTTTTATAATATTTTGATTGATCCTGACAGATTTCACTGCTCCCTTCCGGGCATAACTCCGGCCTCTCGGCAGGCGATTGGAATGATCAATATCTTTTAAAGCATTCAGCCAGGTCTTTCCCCACCATGTGCTACCAAATTTAGAGTAAGCCATTCGCTAATCTCACTTTTTTACATTCAGCCGGTAATATATCCTGTTCAGTAATAAAATGAAATCTATTATTACAAAAAATTTTAAAAATCCCGGAAAGCAAAATTGTTCAAGTGATAGTGTAATATATAGCGATTTTCATATAAGTTGTCTTATAAAATAGAAGATATAATTTATCATAAATACTATTTAAATCTATTTTTCCCTTCAGCCTATTGAAGGCTTCAGGGAAATCCACAACTAAGGATAGTTATGCTACATCAGACAAAACTTTTGCAAATCGCTATAGTAGCAAAGTAGTCGAGTAGAAAAGTCCTAAAAGATTATTCTATGCTTTAAATCTCTTAGAATCAGCCAATAGACTAAAATTTGGATGTTATTAACTGATATTTCGGAGTTATTAGCTTCTCGAGAATTACTGCTTGAAATATTTAAAAAAGGTTCACTACGATTTATTATGATTTTTAGCTAGACTTGAGATATAATGCATCAATAAAGTATTTTATTAAATATTAATAAGCTTTGTTAATTTGGGAATAGCATCGATCATTATAGCAGCAATAAAGTTAAGGATATGAGAACTTGTAAAAAACATATCAAATATATTTTTTATCTATTAAATATATGAATATATTGAGAATAGCGCCACACTTCAGTGTGGTGTATAAAGACAAACAACAAATAAAAGAGTATGCTTTAGCATACTTCCCAAACTTATGCCCTCCACCTTCTTCCAAGATCGCAATCTAATCATTGTTCATATCCCATAAGCCCGTAATTCACTTTGTCGATTTCTCGGATGTAAGGGTGGAATATTGCGGGAAGCCTACTAAAGTAGGCTAAATGTATTTGTCTGAATTCTATAACCCCATACTAAAGTATGGGGCTAATCTCTTAAAAAACATTGGGAATAATGAAAATAGTCCCAGGCTAAAGCTCTGATTCGATGCCAATCTAATAAACTTTTTAGGTTATATAAACTAGAGTGGTTTTTGCAAGAAGTGATTTCTTAACAGTATGTTTGTTTTAAATATTATCAATCATAATAAATCTTAGAGAGCCATATTTTTCTTGAAAAAGTCATAGTAATCAAGACGATACAATTTTCCTTTCTCCATTTTCCGGTTTTCAGTTTCCAGGGATATATTTGCTACAGTAGATTTACTCAGCCTTTAAGGCTTCCTGAATCTAAAACAACTTCCTGAAAAAAGACCTACGGAACATGTAGGACAGTTGTTCTACGTATTTTATATTATTATCTAGTAAAAATCCCAAATCATAAGAATTAAACCTTATTCAATTAATTTATTTATCTCTTCCCAAAAATTGCATTAGCAATAATTATCCAATAATTTAAATGATAAAATTCGATTAGAGAAGGCGGTAAATGAAAGCCAAAAATATAAATATAATAATTCTATTTTGTATATTATCCTGTATTTTGTCTCTCAATGCTCAGGAAGAATACGATGGATATATTGTTAAGGATATCGAGTTCTCCGGCAATGAAAAATTCTCCCGGAAAGAATTATTAAAACAAATTCCCATACGAGAAACAATTTTTCTACGCAGACATATTTTCCGAAAAAAAGCATTTCGCTATAGTGAAGAACTTCTCACTGCTTCTCTTGAGATATTGCAAAAATTTTATCAGAGAGAAGGCTATTTAAATACGAGTGTAGAGAAAGATAAACTGGTCGCTAACCAAAAAAAGGGGCAAATAGATTTAATATCGATCAGCATAAATGAAGGTCGACCGATCAGGGTAGGAAAGATAAATTACAACATAGCCCCGGAATCGGATATAGATTCTAATAAAAAGGATCAAATAATTGACAAAATTACTGATTCAAGGATATTAACAGAAGGGCTACGTTTTAGGGATCAGGATTTTAAACTGGATAAGGAAGCAATAATCGGCATCTTTAATAGTGAGGGGTACACTTTTGCCAAAGCTGAGCATAATTTGCAATTAATCGTATCACAACAAATAGTGAATATAAATTGGCAGATCAAACCGGGCCAAAAATATTATTTCGGAGAAACAAATGTAGTGGGCAATCAACATATTTCAAATAATTTTATACTGAAACAGCTGGCCTATGATAAGGGGGAGTTATTCAGACGAACTCAAATAGTAAAAACACAAAATAATATCTATGATCTGGGGCTTTTTCAGCTGGTTAACGTAAGGGCAAAATATGATAATCAGGGAGACAATAGAATACCAGTTGAAATAAGTGTGAAAGAAGCCCCACGTTTAAATACGCAAATCGGATTCGGCTATGGTTCTGAGGATAAATTTAGAACTTTTATAGATCTTAGAAGATTGAATCTTTTTGGTGGAGCCCGCAGGGCTGAGTTCTCAGCCAGACATTCGGCTTTAGAATTATATAATATCAATCTGAAATATGTTCAGCCTCAGTTTATCACCCGGAAGGCCACGATTATTATTAACCCCTATATTAGGCGGGAAACTGAACCGGGTTATGAGACTCGACGGGGTGGAGTGAATCTACCTTTCTCCTATAAATTCACCAAGGACTTGAAAAGTTCAGTCAATTTTTATATGGAACGGGTTCTACAGGAAGTCAATAAAAACATCCCAGTAATGAACAGGGTTAA
>JAIPHI010000153.1 GCA_021735285.1 Fidelibacterota bacterium
AGGTCAAATTAGAGCCTTTGCTACAACAGATTCATTATAAATTCCATGGGTCCAAAAACCAAAATACAATTACCGGACAAATCCAGTATGCTGATTCTGTTTTCTCCGGAAACCTATCGATTTCTTTGGGTGCCACGAATTTAACTCCTATTTATAATGTGAAATATATTAAATCAATATTGCCCGGGCTTGCCTTCAAACTCGCAAGCAGCCACCATTTCTTTCACTATCCACTCTCCTATTATGCACCAACGCAATTAAATAAAGATAAATTTTACGAAGATAACTCAAGTTATTCCCTGCATGCGGCGGGTTTAAATTACAATTCAACAAATATTAGCAACCGGTTCCAGATTTCTTATATTTATTCTGATTTTCAATATCCTTTTCAAACAAGTGCAACTGATAGTATTATTAATTATGAAGCGGCTGAAATGCCAAAACTTTATTTTTCTGATAATTTCCATTTCTCTTTGCCCTGGAAAGGAAAATTAGCAGGCAGGGTAATGGTCACACCTCAGCATTCCGATGATTTTTTTCAAATGCAGGGCTTTGTTGACTATCGTCAGCACCTCTCCCCTATATTTCATACTACAGCTGACCTAATTCCTAATTGGCTGGGATTTTTTAAATACTATTTTAATCAGTTAGCGAATAACATGACATCCTATATTTCAATTAATTCATATTATATAGACGGTGGCAAAAATCTATTCTGGTATCAAGAATTCCAAAATATGGGAAAAATAGGCACAAATTATTTCACAAATAAGAGACTTAACATAAATTTCAAAGTGGGTTTTAAAGTTAAAACTCTGCACCTTTTCTATGCTATTTATAATGTTGAAGGTCGTCAATTCTCGACTATGGGAGGAATGCCATTTCACAATCGACTCAAGATTTTTGGAATGGAATGGTCATTTACAAATTAACCTGGAATAAAATTTGTAAGATTAAACAAGTTTTATTTCAAATGGATGTTTAAATCAAAGCAAATAGGAGCCCTATGCAAGTCAAAACATTTAAAAGAGGAACTCATCCACCGGAATTTAAAGAACTGGCTGCGGATAAAAAGATTGAAGAGATACCTTTACCTGAGAATGTTTTTATTTCACTGAGCCAACATATTGGTGCTCCCTGTAAGCCGATTGTTAAACCGGGTGATGAAGTTAAAACCGGTCAATTGATAGCCGAAGGAGAAGGCTTTGTAACCAGCCAAGTTCACGCTTCACTTTCCGGAAAGGTCAAAAAAATAGATAAATACCCCAGCCCAATTGGAACCAAACCGACTATGATACAAATTGAAAGTGATGGCAATGATGAACCTCTTCAAGAATGGACTGAAGAAGACTGGCACAAGCTCTCTATTGAAGAGATGAAAAACCGAATTGCAAAAGCAGGGATAGTAGGTATGGGCGGCGCTGCTTTCCCCACCAATGTAAAACTATCGCCCCCTGAAAAAAAGCCAATTGATACTTTTATCATTAATGGTTGTGAATGTGAGCCTTTTTTAACTGCTGATCACCGTATGATGCTAGAAAACAGTGATAAATTGCTGGAAGGGACCCGTATAATTATGAAAATTTTAGGGGCTAAAAGAACAATCATCGGTATTGAAGAAAATAAACTCGATGCTATCGAATTATTAAATAAAAAAACAGCAAGTGAATCAAATATATCCGTACAGCCTGTCAAAACCAAATATCCCCAGGGTGCGGAAAAAAATCTTATCGATGCACTTCTCAAGCGAAAAGTTCCGGCTGGGGGATTACCAATGGATGTTGGAGTAGTAGTTAATAATGTAGGAACAGCTATTGCTGTTCCTCAGGCTGTAAAAACGAAAAAGCCGCTTATAGAACGAGTTGTGACTGTCACCGGTCAGGGTATCAAAGAACCCAAGAATCTGCGAGTTAGGATTGGAACACCATTTAAAAATTTGATAGAATATTGTGGCGGCCTAACTCCAGATACTAAAAAAATCATTAATGGCGGACCAATGATGGGCATTGCTCAATATACAATTGATGTGCCGGTCATTAAAGGGACAAGTGGAGTCCTGGCATTGACTGAAGATATTACTCAAAAAGCCAAAGAATTCACCTGCATTCGCTGTGGAAGCTGCGTAGAAACCTGTCCTATGGGACTAGTTCCGACTCGCCTTGTACGTTTGATTGAATTCGACAAGCTCAATATGGCAGAAGAAATGGGAACTATGAGTTGTATAGAATGCGGTTCCTGCGCTTATGTCTGCCCTTCCAATATTCCTCTTGTACAAAGAATTAAAGTCGGTAAACAATTAATAAATGAGAAAAACAATTAATCTAAGAAAAAAGAGTTGATATATGGCAAAGAAAAATTCAGAAGAACAGCGTTTTACACTCTCCTCTTCGCCTCATCTATCCAAAGAAGATGACGTTAATAAAATAATGAACACGGTTATAATGGCGCTTGTTCCGGCTATTGCTTTTTCAGTTTATCATTTTGGCTGGGATTCTCTCTTGACAATTATGGTTGCTGCTGGCTCCTGCCTGGCTACTGAATATCTAATCAAAAAAATGCGCAAAAGAGAAGTCACAGATACAAGTTCGTTATTAACAGGAATCCTGCTGGCCATGACCCTGCCGCCAGGTTTAGGAATTGGATTTGTAATGCTGGGTTCAGTCTTTGCGATTGCGATTGGAAAAGAGATTTTTGGTGGTTTAGGCTACAACATTTTCAATCCAGCCTTACTTGGCCGAGCCTTTTTACAGGCTAGTTTTCCGGTCAAAATGACGACCTGGGAAGCGCCGCAACACCTGGCTATGGATGCTAAATCCTTTGCCACGCCTTTAGGTGGTTACAAATTCGGAGAATCTGTTATTCAAAATGCCGGAGATTATATAGATGGTCTAATTATGGGTAATGTAGGCGGTTGCATTGGAGAAACTTCGGCCATTGCTATTATTCTGGGTGGAGTTTTCATCCTGGTTAAAAAATATGCAGATTGGCGCATACCTGTTAGTTATTTGGGAACAGTTTTTGTCCTGGGTGGAATTTTCTGGCTCATATCGCCAGCTAATTATCCTGATCCAATTTTCCATCTATTTTCCGGAGGTCTTATGATCGGAGCGTTTTTTATGGCAACCGATATGGTGACCTCGCCGGTTACGCCCCTTGGCTCCTGGATTTTTGGCATTGGAGCCGGAGTAATTGTGATCCTGATTCGACTATTCGGCGGACTGCCCGAAGGGGTTATGTATTCGATTATTTTTATGAATGCTTTTGTACCTCTTATTGATAGATATACTCGTCCGAAATATTTTGGGGAGGTAAAGAAATGAAATCAGCAAAATTAATTATAGTTCTCACAGTAACAACTCTCCTCTCCGGAATCGGTCTATCATTTTTAAATTCCTGGGCCCAACCTAAAATAGAAGCCTATCAGCAGAAAGTGCTGGAGCAAGCCATTTATGATGTGTTACCCGGAATAGAAAAATATAAGGTGAAAGAAATAGAGGGTACCAAATTCTATGAAGGTATTAGCCCGGAAGGTCAGACTGTCAATGTGGCTTTTCGCGCCATTGGTAGAGGATTTCAAAGTGAACTGCGCATCCTGGTAGGAATGGATACGAGTATGACAAAAATCCTGAATGTAAATCTACTCCAACAGGCTGAAACTCCCGGACTGGGAACCAAAATAGCTGACGATCCGGGCGCTGATAATCCCGCCTGGTTTATGCAACAGTTTGATAGTTTGACAGTTGCCCAGCAGGATATCGATTATGTTAAAAATGAAGAGCCCGATAAGGAAAATGCCGAAATCGAGGCCATTACAGGCGCTACTATTTCTTCCAAATCAGTGGTCAACATAATAAATAAAGCAATCGATAATAACCGTGAACTCTATAATTCCGGTCAATAAAAGAGGAAATCATGGCAAAAAATAAAATATCCCTTATCAAAGAATTTACCAAAGGTCTCTGGGATGAAAATCCGGTTCTGGTGATGCTCCTGGGACTCTGCCCAACTCTGGCTGTGACAAATAGTGCCATTAATGGATTGTCCATGGGTCTGGCTGTTTTGTTCACCCTGACTTCTTCTAGTATAATCATCTCGACATTCCGCAAGATCATCCCTGATGAAGTTAGAATTCCGACTTTCATTGTGGTGATTGCCACTTTTGTAACTATCACTGATCTGACTATGGCAGCCAAATTTCCGGAGATCAGTAAAGCCCTTGGTCCATTTATCCCCTTAATTGTAGTTAATTGCATTATCCTTGGTAGGCAGGAAGCCTTCTCATCGAAAAATCCGGTTGGCAGATCGATTATCGATGCCCTGGGGATGAGTGTTGGTTTTACTTTGACTCTGACCCTGCTGGGGGCAATCCGGGAATTGTTAGGAGCAGGAACAATCTTTCAAATTCAAATAATGCCCGATTCCTTTGCTAACTGGATGGTTATGATTCTGCCACCCGGTGCATTTCTGACGCTGGGATTTATGATCGCAGGGTATAACTGGATAAATGATAAACTAAAAACCCAATAAGCAATTGGAGTAATATATGGAACTTTTCGTAATATTTTTATCAGCAGTTTTTGTTAACAATTATGTCTTGAGCCGCTTCCTGGGAATCTGTCCCTTTGTTGGTGTATCCAAAAAATTGGGACCTTCGATCAGTATGGGAATGGCGACAACCTTTGTGATGACAATTGCAGCGGCCGTCTCCTGGTTGATCTACTATAAAATTCTGATTCCCAATAATCTGACTTTCTTAAAAATTGTTTCCTTTATTTTAGTTATCGCTTCTCTGGTTCAATTTGTGGAGATGTTCATCAAAAAGATCAGTCGGCCACTTTATAATGCGCTGGGGATCTATCTACCGTTGATTACGACTAATTGTGCAATTATGGGTGTGGCCCTTTTTCTGGTTGATATGGAATACAATTTTATTCAGAGCGTAATTTTTGGGTTCAGTGCGGGAGTTGGTTTTACTCTGGCAATTGTTATCATGGCCGGCATTCGGGAAAAACTGGAACTGGCGGACGTGCCTGAATATTTCAAAGGAGCGCCCATTACCATGATAGTAGCCGGCTGTCTGGCCCTGGCTTTTTCCGGATTCGCCGGAATGATATAGGAATAATATAAATTATTGAGTCACCCTGAGCGAAGTCGAAGGGTAACATTTTCATTGAATGAAACTATATATCATGAAATCACATATAAAATTTACATATAACATGAAAAAGATGATTAAGTTTATAAATATTCACTTCAGGAGATAAATATGAATCCAATTTTACTGGCAGCACTTAGCATGGGAGGAATCGGATTAGCCTTCTCCATTTTATTGACGATTGCCAACAAAAAATTAAAAGTCGAGGATGATCCTAAGATCGCTCAGGTAGAAGATGCTTTGCCCGGTGTAAATTGTGGCGCCTGTGGTTATCCGGGCTGTGCCGCCTGTGCAGAAGCGCTGGTAAAGGGCGACGTCGGTATCTCGATCTGTCCGGTCTGTGATGATGATGAACGCGAAGAGCTCGCCAATATCCTGGGTGTAGAATTAGGTGAAGGCAAACGGGAAGTTGCTGTTTTATTTTGCCAGGGTGGCAATGACAACGCCAAGGTAAAAGCGGATTACGAAGGCATATCCACCTGTCTGGCAGCCAGTTTCCAGAGTGGTGGTGAACGCGCCTGTGACTATGGTTGTATTGGCAAAGGTGACTGCGTATCAGTTTGCGACTTCGATGCCATTCACATGGGAGAGCAGGGCTTGCCTGTCATCGATCGTCAGAAATGCACAGCCTGTGGTGCCTGTGTAGAAGCCTGCCCGCGGGATATTATTGAATTACATCCGATCGATCGGCATGTATTCGTGCTCTGTAAGAATGAGGACAAAGGTGCCGCTGCCCGCAAAGTCTGTGATCGGGCCTGTATTGCCTGTAAAATCTGCGAAAAATTCGACGATTCCGGTGGTTTCCATGTGGACAATTTTCTGGCTAAAGTTGATTATGATAAATATGATAAGGATTATGAAAAGCCGACTGGTAAATGTCCTACCAATGTAATTCAACTGGTTGGTGAGAAGGATGAAGAATAATCCGCAAAATCCCAAATCCGATGAAATTTATGATGGCTTTGAAACCGGAGTGGTAAAAAGTATAAAAGACGAATATGCTGTCATCACTTTGCAAGAACATGCTGCCTGTGAACATTGTCATGCTAAGACTATTTGTAAACCCTCGCAGGGTAATCTACGGGAAGTCAAATTAAAAAATACTATGAATGTATCAGAAGGGGACAAAGTTCTCCTCGAAAGTTCCGACAAACAGCATATCAAGTTAACTTTC
>JAIPHI010000154.1 GCA_021735285.1 Fidelibacterota bacterium
TTAAACTATCAACCCAAAATTTATTATATTATTAATATTAAAAAACTATATCGGAGATCACATTCTGGCTTAATAAAAGCATCCCATGCCATAATCTTGATAATAATATTCACTTTGTGCCTTGCAATAATATTAAACTCTTTAGTTCCTTTATACCACACAGTATTAATATTTACGAGTAAATCAATTTAATTATAATGTATTTTTTAATGATTAAAATATTCGAATTTATATATTATAAGTATTTCTAATAGTATCGGTTTTAAATTAAAAAGAGAGACAATATTTTACTAAAAAGATAATATTTTAGTATTGTTCAGCTTAGATAAATAGCCAGAGCTATTGAACACAATTTTTGAATGGGGCTATCAGCCCGGGATAATAATATTATAGGAACTTGAGCCCCAACCACTACCCCGTCAACTTTAGCCTTGGCTAGATAGATCATGCCTTTCAAAAAAGCATTCCCGGTTGTAATATTTGGCACCAGCAGACCATCGACCTGTCCGGCAATGCGATTTTTTAAACCTTTTTTGTTGGCTGCTTCTTTAGAAAGGGCCACATCCATTGCAATCGGCCCTTCTACCAGAGTTTTCCCAAACTCACCATTTTCAGCCATTTTTTGTAATTTCGCAGCATGCACTGTTTCTTCAATTTTATCATTTACTTTTTCTATAGGGCAAAGTAAACCAATCTGGGGCTTTTCAATATTCAAGTCATGTAAAGTCCCAATCATATTCCTTAAAATAGCCTTCTTATCTTCAAGCCCCGGAGCAATGTTGATTCCTCCATCACTGACAGCCAAAAACTTATCATAATTGTCCACTTCCATGACACCAACATGCGACAGAATATTTCCATTTCGTAAACCTTTATCTCTGTCTAATACCGCCTTCATAAGAACTGGAGTCGAAATTTTGCCCTTCATAAGGAGTTCCGCCTCACCATTGCGAATTAATTCAACTGATTTTTTTGCAATTTCTTTTTCATTTTTAGCATTATAAATCCGGGACGTGTCAATTGAGTGATCTAGTTTCCGGGCATTATCTAAAATTTCATCTTTTGGCCCCACCAGCAACACTTTAGCTAAGTTCCTTGCTTCTACTTCTTTTAAAGCTTTCAGAACACTAGTATTATCAGGCATAGCCACTGAAATTGTCTTTCTTTTTTGCGCTTTTACTAGCTTTTTAAATATTTCGTCAAAAGAACTAATCATTTTCCTACCTCAGCAAATTCTTTTTGTTTGTAAGTTTTTATTTTTGTTTTGCCATCAAGAGCTCGAAATCCGCCTTCCGCTAGAGAGACCAGCTCGTTTTCCCCTGGGAATACTATTTTTGGAGCGATAAACTTAACTCGTGAATGGAGATCGTTGATAATTTTTTCATTATGAGCCATTCCGCCAGTATAAATTATTCTATCCACCTGCCCTTCTAGAGTGGTAGCCATTGCGCCAATTTCTTTTGCATTCTGATAAATCATAGCTTTATAGACTAACTTTGCCTTTTTATTACCTTGCTCTATCATCTGCATTACTTCCCGCATATCACCGGTCCCTAAATAACCTTTAACACCACTCTCTTTTGTCAATTTTTTAAACAATTTTCCAATATTACTATATTCCTCTGAACGGGCCATTCTAATAATACCTTCCAGAGGGAGGGCACCGGCTCTTTCCGGTGAAAAAGGTCCCATTCCTAGCAAAGCATCGTTAACATCAATAATACGGCCTTTTCTGATGGGCGCGATGGAAATTCCTCCTCCCATATGATTTACAATAAAATTATAATGAGTTTTATCCTGTCCCAATTTCCTGGCTGCTTTTCTAACACAAGCTCTAATATTGAGAGTATGCAGACGACTTCTCCTTTCGATTTCAGGAACTCCTGATATTCGGGCTTCAGGTATCATCTCATCAACTGTGACCGGATCGGCAATGAAAGCAGGAACATTATGCTTTTTAGCGATACCATCTGCCAGGGAAGGCCCCAGATTACTGGCATGAATAGCGTATTTACAATTGATCGTTACATCTTTGAGCTCGTCGTTGACTTCATAAACACCACTATCTATAGGTCCAATTAATCCTCCTCGACCAACTACAGCAACCAACTTATTGCCATTAATCCACCTTTCAATAGTATCTTTTATTACATTTAAACGCAGGGGTAACTGTTTTTTTATAGAAAGCATATTCGCTATTTTGTCATGAGAATGATCAATCGATTTGCCCTTGATCTTTTTATCACGGCTAAACAAGCCGATTTTAGTAGAGGTTGAGCCCGGATTTATAGTAAGTACCACTTCCATTATTTTACTCCTTTTTCAACATTTATAAATGAATACAATTGATAATCATCAAAAAAAGTGCCAGCATAGTAAAATCACTTTTTCAGAAATTAAAATATACCATCTCCTCTAAAGCATACTTTTATTCCCATTAATAATAATCAAATTTATTTTATTAGAAATTTATATTCTCAAATATTGGAAAATATTTTTATTTTGATTCTTTTCGTTTTGAATTTTTTGTTATAGATTTATTCCATTATGAAGCAGGAAATATATTTCATTTCAGACAGCCATTTCAAACCGATCCCCAATCACAATGAAGGTAAAAGACGAACCGAATTTTTCAATTTGCTAGAATTCATCAAATCGAATGCTGGTCGCTTATACCTTGTCGGCGATATTTTTGATTTCTGGTTCGAATATAAATATGTAATGCCAAAATACGTCTTTGATGTTATTTATAAAATGCGACAATTATCTGATTCAGGTTGCGAAATCCATCTAATAGGCGGCAATCACGACTATTGGCTGGAGGAATTTTTTCCTCAAAATGGAATTACCATCCACAAAGATGATATAGAATTTGAATATCATAATAAAAAATTTTTTATCACCCACGGTGATGGTAAATTGAATATCGATCCCTATTATCCCCTTTTAAAAAAATTTATCAGAAATGAGATTATAATCAAACTATTTCGAATGATACATCCGGATATAGCTTTTTGGATTGCCGACTTTATTTCCAGAAGCAGTCGCAGCAAAGCACCTGACTCAAGCCCTGAACTGGAAAAATTATATACTGCGAAAATTAAAAAATTCAGCGAAAAAAAATTCAACCAGGGATTTGATTTTGTAATCACAGGTCATTATCATTTTCCCTATCAATTCAGCGATGGAAAACATACTTTTCTCAATTTAGGAGATTGGCTGGAGCATTTCACCTTTGGAAAATTTGCCCAGAACACACTCCATCTTGAAAAATGGGAAGAAGAGCAATCAAGTTAATTATGCCAAAATAAATGATATCAAATTATTGCGACTTAGAATTGCTATAAATTTTTAATGCTTTGAAGTTTTCCATTTTCATATCGGATTTATTATTATAGACTTGAATTGATTCGTATTTACTCAAATCCTTTACCTTTTCACCTGGAATAAATCTAATAGCAATTCCGCCACTGGTGGAGAGTGCCGCCTGAAGCTTTTTGGAACTTTCTGTCGTGTATTTTGCTATTTCTATAGCAGTTGGATTTTCATACAGCCCTGTTTCAGGAGCATCACAATAAATCTCTGCGAGCCAGCTCCCGTCCGTGAGAAAATTAAGTGGAATATTAATCCTGCGAGGATGCTCATCAGTAATGCCTCCCAAAAACCACTCATCACCAGCTTTTCTAGCAATTACGACATAATCACCAATTTCAGCATCAATAACCATAGTTGTATCCCAATCAACGGCCACATTCTCAATAAATTGAAAAGCAGGATGATCGTAATTTTCCGGAAGATCGGCTACCATTTGCATAGGGCTGTAAAGCACCACATAGTAGGCAAGTTGCTTGGCTAAAGTAGTCAAAACTCTATTGTCAGGTTTATATTGATCAAACGTCAAATCAAATATACCAGGAGTATAATCAACCGGACCTCCCAGTACACGCGTAAACGGCAAAATAGTTGTATGTTCAGGAGGATTACTGGCAGCCCAGGCATTATATTCCATACCACGAACTCCTTCTCGAGTCATCATATTAGGCCAGGTGCGTCGGATACCCGTTGGTTTGATTGGTTCATGAGCATCTATCATAATTTTATGTCTGGCTGCTAATTTTACAACTTTCCTATAATGATTAACCATCCATTGACCATGATGATACATACCTTGCGGTCGCATACCTCCGGCATAACCGGTCTTCACAGCATTAACACCAAGGTCAGCATAGTACTGAAATGCAGCTTGCATTTGCCGCTCATACATAGGAATATTGGCTCCACTTTCATGATGGCCAATCAGATTTACTCCATTTTTACGACCATATTCGACAACCTCTTTGATATCAAAATCGTCATAAGGCTTTGTATAATTTTGGACATTATTGCCTGAGAGCCAGGATTTCCAGCCAACATTCCAACCTTCGACTAGCATTCCGGGGGTATTATGTTTGGCGGAAAAATCGATTAATTGCTTTGCATTTTCAGTAGTAGCACCATGTTTATCTCCTGCGTGCCAGGTGTATTTATCTATGTGCATTCCCCACCAGATACCTGTATATTTCATAGGTTTTATCCAATCCGTATCAGAAATTTTACAGGGTTCATTTAAATTCACAATAAGGCTGGATTCGATCAAGTCTCCGGGTTTAGAGGCCAGCTGAATTGTCCGCCAGGGAGTTTTAAAGGGTGTTTCGGCTTTCACCTTGACACCGTCTGGCCAGGGCACAAGATCACAGGTCAAAAGACCGGCATTGTTTTTATTAACTAATGTCATTCCGGCATAATCAGTTAGAGCAGCTTCATGCAAACTTAGAAAGTGCCCCTCTTTGGTTTGCATAGTAATAGGAGTATTGACAGAGTCCACTTGCTTTAAATCAGTTTCATTATAGAGTAACTCATAACTATCGTAATTAGCCGGTATCCACCAGCAAATATTGTCTTTATTTAAATTAAACTCAGTTTCTTCAGATGTAATCTCAAATCTTTGTAAGTTCTGCTGATCAGGCAAAACATACCGAAATCCAATTCCATCATTATAGACTCGAAAAATAAGATCAAATCTTCTTTCAAGTCTGGAGGATTCCTTTAATTTCACTAACAACTGATTGTAATTGTTGCGAACTTTGTTCTTCTGGCCCCAGACCGGTTTCCAGATAGTATCTCTAGAATTAGTTTGATATTCAGCTATTTCCAGATCTTTTTTGAGAGCTGGCTTGTATCTAAATTGAAAACCTAATTTTGACCAGTCAACAATCTGTTCACCATTATAATAAACGCGATAAAAAGGCTGGTTTTTATCCTGTAATAGGAATTGAATTTGTACATTTCCATCAGGGGATTGTATAGTTAAAATATCCTTATTACTGCAATTGATTAAAAGAAATGAAAAACTGATAAAAACAAATACTAATACTTTTTTCATAAATTTTGCCTTCTTTTTTATAATATTTATTCTATATAATTCAAGTTTAGCATACCAAATTATAAAATAAAAGCTTTTATAGAAAATTCTCACCTTTTTCAAAACAATCTTGACAAATACCTGGATTAATTATAAAATTTGTCCTGTTATGAGTATAGAAATAATAATAGTATTCGGCTTAATTATCGGTGCGGTTGTTCTTTTTACAACAGAAATAATTTCTTTTGATTTAACTGCTCTCATTATTACCGGAACTTTAATGGCTTCTGGTATTCTAACTGTAAAAGAGGGGTTATCTGGTTTTAGTAATCCAGCGACAATTACAATTGGAGCTATGTTTATTCTGAGTGAAGGGCTCCGGCAAACCGGGGTGCTCAGAGCTATTGGAGCTCTTCTCACTGAGCTTGGCAAGCAGAGTTTTTGGGTAGCAGCAATAGCCATTATGGGACTAACTGCTGGTATATCGGCTTTTATTAATAATACTGCTGCTGTTGCGATATTTATTCCCGTTGTTATAGGAGTTGCCAAAAATTTAGGCACTAGTCCTTCTAAACTACTTATTCCGCTTTCCTTTGCCTCGATCGCAGGGGGAGTATGTACTCTGATTGGTACATCTACAAATATTTTGATCAATTCTATTGCTGCTGAGCGAGGTGTAGAACCCTTTTCAATGTTCGATTTTTTCCCTATTGGAATTATATTATTATTAATTGTTCTGCTATATTTGATAATATATGGGATTAGGAAGCTCCCTTCCTATTTTTCCGAAGATGAAGACCTCACAACCCAATTTGATATGGATGACCATAT
>JAIPHI010000155.1 GCA_021735285.1 Fidelibacterota bacterium
ATAACCTATTTTACTGCTACACTCTATACTCAGGATACAGGCTATATGCAATATAATCATACTCTAGTTACATATGCGATACCTCTTCTTCTCTTTACAATTACAATATTATTTCCTGGACATCGGCTAAGAAAGGGGGCCAAATGAACTTAAAGAAATTATCAAGATATGCAATCATAATTATTTTAATTATTTCAGCCTCAGTCTATTTCCCTAGATTTTATCATAAACTGGTTGACAAGAGTACAAGATCACCGATTGTATATTATAGTCCGGTCATCGAAGACTTTGCTTATTTTCAACATACTGATAGCCATCTCGTTTTTAAAGATGGAGAGGGAAACCATTATACCCGTAAGGAATATGAAAAATTATTACCCTTTCTCTACTATCGTGATCTGGATAAATGGGGCGTTTTACCGGATACAATCCAGGGATTAGCTATTGATATTACTTTCATTCGTCATAATAGCCAACGCATGAGACTCAGAGCTAAAAAATTAGATCAGCCCACTATTAATCTCTATCCTCTCTTTGAAAGTCAATCCGATTATACAACTCTGTCTTATCCTCCTGAATTATTTCGTATTAATGCAAGGATGGAGTTCATTACAGCTCGCACAAATAAAATTAACGAAAAAATGTCCCGGCAATTCACCAAGGTTCTAAAAGAAAAAGGATTTCAATTTCCAGCCCAATTGATTGGAGGCAATCCCACCACTCGCAAACCTTTTGATGAGGGATATTTTATTGTAGATAATGCAGGCCGTGTTTTCCACTTAAGAAAGGTCAAGAACTCACCTTATTGTATCAAAACACCCATTCCCGACGATCTCAATATCAGAAAAATAGTGATCAGTGAATCAGTAAGACGAGAAATATATGGATTTTTGATCACTCAAAATGATGAAGTTTATTTAATCAGTTATGATAATTACAAACTTATCAAATTACCTTTAAAAAAGTATAATCCGGATAAAATGGATTTTTCATTTTATGCTGACCCTATTTATCGCACAATTGAATACGATGATAATTATAACTATTACACTGTTGTCTTTGATTCCAATTATACTTTTGTGGACTCCATGAAAATTTCTTTAACTCCTAAGGAAGATAGGCTTTCAACCAAGTTAAAACAAGCAATTTTTCCCTTTGAAATCAAAACAGTAAAGGGCACTTCCAGTTTAATTCATTTTGATTTCAAATTGCAATCCTGGCTGAGTTTGATTGGAATTCTACTTTCTTTTCTAATCGGTCTTTCCATCAAACTTTCACACAAAGAAAATATTAAAGAAAACTGGTTTGACATTGTTTTACTCCTAGGAACCGGAATATACGGCCTTTTAGGTGTATTATTGATCAAACCAGATATATGGGATTAGTAAGCTTTATTTTGGATCATTATGGATCGTAATTAATGATACCCTCCAACCCCCCTAGCCTATGCACTCCATAGCAAAATGGGTTAATTATCGCAAACCGGTAATTAATCCATTTTTTTATTGAGCAGAAATCTATTATTTTGTTATAGAGGAACAATTTTCTTAAATTGCGAATGTAATTATCGAGGATATTAATCGGAGTAATGAATTTACGGAAAATAAAAATCAATCCTTATATGCTCCTTTTTCTATTTATCATTTTTGTAATTATTTTAGGATTGTCGCTCTATTCAAATTACATCTCACAGAAAAATGCAACTATAGAAATGATGACGCATTTTTCTCACCAGCTTTCCAGTAGTATTCGCAAAGCTTCCCGCAACACTATCATTGCTTACCGTCTATTTCTACACCATTTTAAGGAGCAATTAACTTCGGATCTTCGCTATTTAGACTATCTTGATGCTAATAACGACCTTACCATAAAAAAATTATCAAACTATGCTAACCAGGAAAATTTTAATGCCATCTATATCCTTGATACAAATGGCCAGATAATTATGAAAAATACTGATGAAGAGATGCCTGAACTTCCTTCTCATAGTTTTAAAATACTGAATGAAGGTCGGGTTAAAAAAAGAGCCTTTAACATTCTTCCTGCCTGTAATACAAATGAAAAAAGGTTTACAGTAGGTATTCACCGTACGCGAGGTGGAACCATTATTGGTAATATTCCTGCTACGCGAGTTTTAAATGTAAAAAATACAATCTATATCAACTCTTTATTGGACTCTATAGCCACTGATCCATCCATAGAATTCATAGCCATCCAGGATTCAAATAAAGTTCAATATTCGACGGGCAAAATTTCTTTATCAAAATATTTGGATGACCCCTTGCTCCGAAAGACTTTCCAAAGTAAAGGGATCCATTACCGAATTACCCATTATAATAATCACAAAGTGCTAGAAGTTCTTAATTATCTCCAAATATTCCCTTCGACGATTTATATCATTAGAATTGGTCTTGATTACTCCCCCATCCAAAAAATACAGAAAAATGCTCTTAAACAGGCTTCCTTAAGATTATTTATTCTAATTATTTTAGGATTTATTATGATTGCCTATTCTGTCTCAATGCAAAATGTACGCTTATTAAAGGAGGAAAAAGAAAAAATCACCAGAGAAGTCTATTCTTTACAGGCTGATCTAAGACAAAAAGAGAGACTAAGTGCAATTGGTGAATTAGCTGCTGGAGTAGCACATAAGATCCGCAATCCTCTCAATGCGATTTCAATGACGATTCAACGACTGGGTGCGGAATTTAAAGTCAAAAAAGATCAATTAGAATACAACTCTCTACTTAAAATTCTTAATAAAGAAATTAAAAATATTAGCAAAATAGTTACGCAATTTCTAAAATTCTCCAAGCCCACCTGCATTTCTCGTTCTAGTGTTAATATTGCCCAGCTGATCGAAAGGGTTGTAGAATTATATTCAATGAAAGCTGCTAAGCAGAATATTACATTCCATTGGCTGGCTAAGGATAAAATAATAGCCAATCTTGATGAAGATAAAATTAAGCAGTGTATTATCAACCTAATTGAGAATGCTTTGGATGCCATCTCGGATTCCGGCTCCATTAATATAGAACTGAAACAAGAAAACCGACAGGCGGTTTTATCTATAGCAGATACAGGAACTGGAATTGAGAAAGAAAATTTATCTAAGATTTTTAATCTATATTTTACCACAAAAGCTGATGGAACCGGTATAGGACTGGCCCAGGTTTACAGGATAATTGCTGAACATGAGGGTCGGATTGATGTTACCAGTATCCCCAACAGGGGGACTACTTTTACAATCTATTTACCCTTAAAGGATAATTAACTATGACGTCTCTATCAATTTTAGTAATAGATGATGATCAATCTCAACGAGAAGTACTTTCCGGTTTTATGAAAAAAAAGGGGTATAATATTTTCACTTCAGATAGTGGTGAAGATGGTCTCAAGATTATTAAAAAAAATTATGTTGACCTGGTAATTACTGATTTTAAAATGCCAGGAATTAATGGGCTGGAAGTATTACAAAAGGTTAAAGATATAAATCCTGAAATTGCTGTTATGATCATAACAGCCTTCGGTACAATTAAGGATTCTGTCCAGGCAATGAAAAATGGTGCCTGGGACTATTTATCGAAACCGATTGATCTGGATGAGCTCGAATTCAAACTGGAAAAATTAAGTAATTATAAAAAACTCTTAAAAGAGAACGAAAGTCTGCGCTCCCGGCTAGCTGAAGAATCAATTGAATCTGATATCGTTTATAAAAGTTCTGAAATGGAAGAAGTGATCAATATGATTGCTCGAGTCAGCCAGAGCAATGCTTCGGTCTTCATTATGGGTGAAAGCGGAACTGGTAAGGAGATGGTAGCTCGAGCCATTCATGGCTCCTCCCCACGCTCCCAAAATCCTTTTGTTCCTGTAAACTGTGCTGCAATCCCGGAAACACTTTTTGAAAGCGAATTTTTTGGACATGAGAAAGGAGCTTTTACGGGTTCACAAAAAATGCACAAAGGTCATTTTGAAATAAGCGATGGAGGGACCCTATTTCTGGATGAAGTAGCCGATATACCATTGAATTTTCAGGTAAAATTATTAAGGGCCTTACAGGAAAAGGAATTTCAGCGGCTGGGCTCCTCGCAGAGAATCAAAGCCGACATCAGAATAATTTCTGCAACCAACCAGGATATTAAAGATAAAGTGAAAAATGATCAATTCCGTTCCGATCTCTTTTTCCGACTGAATGTAATTCCAATCACTATTCCTCCTCTTAGAGAACGTAAAGATGACATTCCCCTCCTTGTAAATCATTTCATAGAAAAATACTCACGACAAAATGGTGTCCAATTTGATCATATTACGACAAAGGCAATGGATAATTTAATGCGATATAGTTTTCCCGGTAATGTCAGAGAACTTGAAAATTTAATTGAACGAGCAGTGATCCTTTGTCGGAACTCACATATATCCTGTGAAGACATAGCTCTAAAAAACACACAAGAATTATGTGATAATATTGACCAGGGTTTGGAAGCCAGAGTGGCAAATCTGGAAAAGAAAATGATAATCAAAGCTCTTGAAAAAAGTAATTATGTTAAAACAGAAGCAGCAGCAAAATTAAAAATTTCCGAACGAGTGATTCGCTATAAAATAAAAAAATACAACATTGAAACCTAAAAAGTGAACGATTTATAATATCCACTAAAATTTGATTTTTAATTTATATTATAAATTTACTACGATTATTATCGGAAAATAATCTGTCAAAAAGGTTTTATCTTTAATATATTATGGACGACGATTTTGAGTATTTTGAGGTTTATTATAGAGATTGAAAAATAAAATCAACATCATCGTTTTAATTCTGGTTCTGGTAACAATGCTCCAAGCCGATCAAAAGGAAAAGCTACGTTTGCTTGAAGCCGGCAAACTCCAGCAATATACTGAACAGGGTGGAGTTGTAAAAAAATTAACTAATGATATCCATTTTCGTAAAGGTGATGTGGATTTGAGATGTGAGCTTGCATTTTGGTATGAGCAAAAAGAAAGAGCCGATTTCTTTAAAAATGTAATTGTAACGAATAAAGCCCGGACTTTAACTGCTGACTCATTAATCTATTTTTATGATAGAGATATAATTCGAGCTTTTGGCAATCCTGCTCTGGAGGATAGTAGTGGAAAAATCACAGCTGATACCCTGATCTATCATATTGAAGATGAACTATTTTATTGTAAAGGAGATGTCAAGCTCACCCAGGAGAATAAAAATTTGACAGCTAAAAACTTGACTTATATGGCTGATATCAAAAAAACAATCGCCACACAAGACGCTATCATGGAAAATAAAGAAAATCTAACAACCCTTGCCTCGGATAGCATTGTTTATTTTAATGAGGCCAATAGAATTAGTGCTTATATTAATCCTGTTTTAACAAAAATCGATACTGCCTCCTCTCGCAAAACAAAAATTTTTGGTTCTCGAATAAAAGGTACTGAAAAAGAGGGAAATTTTACGGTTTTACAAAATGTGAAAATAATAAGAGATGAAATGAAGGCCTTTGCTGATCATGCCGACTACAATGATAGTACGGGTGTTATTACATTAACAGGAAATCCTAATGTTATTAGTGACAATCGTGATATTTACGGTGATAAAATAACCGCTTATTTGAGAGACAATAAAATCAAACATGTTAATATTGATGGTAATGCAATTGCTTCTTCGGTATCACATTATTATTTACCTGCTCATGATTCCACTCAAACGAAATCTGATACCAGTCATACACCCCAAGGTGATTTAGTTAATATTAAAGACGAGATGACCGGGAATCAGATGGATATATATTTTAAAAATGGGAATACCGATTCAATACGAGTATCAGGAATGGCTACCAGCTATTACAATGTTGCCCAGGATAGTATTCTCAAAGGTGTTAATCAGGCCAGCGGTGATACGATCGTTATGCATTTTGATTCTACTGAGCAAGAGCAGTCAAAATTACATAAGATCACAGTTGTAGGAGGCACAGAAGGCAAGTTCATTCCCCACAGGACAAATACTGAAATGGATACCTCAATTATATATTCAGCTGGTAAGATTCAATACTTCATAGAAAATAGAGAAACCTGGCTGAGACAAAAGGCTAATACAAAATATAAAGATATGCAACTTTCATCAGGAAAGATTCAGGTTCTATGGAAAAAGAATCTGCTTTATGCGACCC
>JAIPHI010000156.1 GCA_021735285.1 Fidelibacterota bacterium
AAATACGCAGAACTGCCATGGCTATTACAGCTGCCGGAAAAGTTGCAGCTACTGTCATGCCAGGTTTAAGACCGAGATAGGCATTGGCTGAACCAAGAATTATGGCCAAAATTACCCCCAGAAAGATGGCCTTAAAACTACCCTCTCTAATAGTTGTATCTCTTGAAACATAAGGTTCAAAATTCTTATCTTCCAAAGTCACACCTCCTTTTTTGAAATACTTCATTTAATTTTCAATGTTGAAACATAATTAAATGGAAGCTAACAATCAAGGAAATATGAAAAAATTAAATAAGAGCGTTTATTTTTTTGCTGATTGAATTTTCTAAGTTGATCCTAAATAAATTGTGCTTATACTTAAAAAGTTATAAACATTAAAATTATTTAAGCAAGGCCTATAAACCTATGTTTTGAAAATGGATTTTAAAAATAATCCCGAAAAAATGAGGATTATTACTTGATTTATGGATAGAAAAGAGATAAAATTGCCTGTTATTTAAAAAGCGATGCCCTTGTAGTTCAATCGGATAGAATAAGGGATTCCTAATCCTTAGATCTGGGTTCGATTCCCGGCAAGGGTACTATGAAAAAATAACAGGAGAATTGAATGTTAAAACCAAAAAAGAAAATCAAGAAAAGAGAAGTTGAGAAAGAGCCTCTTGTCGAACGAGTGGAAAAAGTTGAAGAATTCATAACGAATAATTCAAAACTAGTAACCGGATTGGCGGTTGGACTTGTAGTGGTTGTTTTAGTAGTAATATTGATGTTCAGGTCAAAAGCCAAAGCTAATCGGCAAGCCTCCGGAGAGCTGGGAATAGCAGAATTATCTCTGGCTAGAGGCGATACTTCTGATGCTGTTTTACGTTTAGAAGATATTACGGCCCAATATCCGGGTACTAATTCGGCCAGTTTTGCCTATGCTTTGTTGGGGAAAATCGCATTATCAAGAGGGAATTATATTGAAGCAGAAGATTATTTTAACAACTATTTGAAAGAAAATAAGAAAAAAGATATCTTTACTGTTCAGGTTCTAAACAATCTTGCTAATTGTTATTATATTCAGGGCGATTATAGTGCTGCTGCCCAAAAATATCTAGAAGCAGCTGAATTGTCACCCTATGCTTTTCAGAAAAATAGCTCCTTGTTAAATGCTGCCCAGTGCTATCTTAAGAGTTCGGAACTCGAACGAGTTCAGGAACTGGTGAGCCGGATCAAGAATAATAAGCCGAAGGAAAATGAAATAAAAACCAAGCTAGATCAATTGGAGAACCAATTAGCAGCCAGAAATATATAAAATTTTTAAATAAATCGATTGAATAGTCCTATATATTTTATTAAATTATGGCCGAATAAGTGGGTTGTTAAACCCACTTTTTTGATATAATAATGAAGATTAATACAAAATCAGATATGAAAGAAAAGAAACAAATAGAAAAAATAATTTCTGAAATAGCCATTCATAATGAAGGTGATGTTATAGATTTTACATATAATCGCCAGGGAAAGAGGTGCTATATTAAAGTTGTTGTGGGTGGCTTGAAGCCTGATTATAATATTGATCTTCAAAGAATTACGGATATTACCAAAGAAGTCAAACGGCATCCTGATTTTGAGAGCATAGTCCCTGAAGATTATCGGCTCGAAGTTACTTCTCCTGGTGCGGATTATCCTATGAAAAGTAGTAAGGATTTTACCCGTAATAAGGGTTATAAAATCAGATTGAGACATGATAATCTGGAGGTTAAAACACCGATTACCGGTGAGTTAACAGAGGTTGATGAAAAGGGTATTCATCTTTTAATTGATGATGAAGATATATTTTTCGAATATAGCAAAATAGATTTTGGTAAGGTAATATTTTAAACATATAAGTGTTATTTAAAGGAGTTTAAATTGATAAGTCGCGATATAATATCAGCATTTTCTGCTATCGCTAAGAAAAAAAATATCGAAAGAGAAAAACTTAGTGAGATTATTGAAAATGTATTTACAAAACTTATAGAAAAGAAATTCGGAGATACTGCTAATTTTGATGTAATTGTGAATATGGATAAAGGGGAAATCGAAATATACCATTATAAAACTGTAGTTGAGGAAGTAGAAGACCCTGTCAATGAGATTTCCGTAGAAGAAGCCCAGGAGATTGAACCTGATCTGGAAGCTGGAGACCCTTTTGTGGATATTATTGATCCGGGTGCCTTTGGAAGAAGAAACATTTCGCATGCCAAACAAATTCTCAACCAGGAAATCATCAAAGTTGAAAGAAATGCTATTTATGAAGAGTACAAGGATAAAGTCGGAGAAGTCATTATTGGCGATATTCATCAAATAAGAAGAAATGCAGTCTATATCCACCTGGGTAAGGCTGAATTGAAAATGCCCCGTAGAGAACAGATCAGAGGAGAAAAATATAGAAGAGGTGATGATATTAAGGTCTATATTAAAGATGCTGTTATGACTCCTAAAGGTCCGGAAATCATTGCTTCGCGTGCGGATAATGAATTTTTGAAAATATTATTTGAAAATGAAGTTCCTGAAATATATGATCAGACTATTGAAATAGTGAAAATTGCCAGAGAACCCGGTGATCGAAGCAAGGTAATAGTTCGTTCTAATGACAAAAGAATAGATGCTGTAGGAGCCTGTGTAGGAATTAAAGGAAGTAGAATTCAGGCCATTGTGAGGGAACTTAATAATGAGAAAATTGATGTAATTAATGACAGTTCACATCCGGAAATATTAATTACCAGGGCATTGTCGCCGGCAAAACCATATATGCTGGAAATAGATGAAGAGAAAAAAGAAGCCCTGGCCATATTTGAAGATGATGATATTTCGATTGCAATAGGAAAAGGTGGACAGAATATAAGATTGGCGTCTGAAGTGACTGGTTATGAAATTGATGCGCAGAAACGGTCCGAATATGAAATGACGGGGATTGAAAAGCTTTATCTTGAAGATATTGAAGGCATTAAAGAACATGAATGGAAGATTCTCAATAGTATGGGAATCGAGACAGCTGAAGAACTTATGGATGCTTCTCGTACAGATTTGATGAAGATCGATTCTATGAAGGATATTTCAATCGAAGAAATAGAGGAAACTGCGCACAAAGCCCTGGAAGAGAAAAAAGCCGAGAAAGAAGCAGAAGAGGCAGAAGAAGCACAGGAGGCAGTTGAAGCAGAAAATGAAGCTGAGGCAGAAGCAGTCGAAACGGAAGAGGAGGAACCGGTAAAGCAAGAAGAAGATAAAACAGATTCAGATGAAGAAAACGAAGAAAAAGAATTAAAAGAGGTTGAATAAAGATTTAATATCTATAAATTAAATATTTGATGCTCTTTTTGTAATCCTGATAAAAATAAAGAGATATATGAGTACTAAGACAAAAGAAAAGAAAAAAAGAATATTTCAAATAGCTAAAGAATTAAATATCTCTCATATGGAAATTATACGTTTCCTGAAAAAAGAGGATATTCCCTGTAAAGGTGTTAATTCCGCTGTTGACAAGGATGTCTATTTCAAAATTCTTGAAGAGTTCTCGGAAGAGAAGAACATTGTTGAAAGAATTAAAAAAGAGAAAGCTCGCAAGAAAGCAGAAGAAAAACGCCAGAAGGAAGAAGAAGCCAGAAAAGTAGCCAAAAGAAGACAGGAAAAAATTGAAACTGAGATACTGGAAACTGTGGAAGATTCCTTTCGAAACAGTATTGATGACCTTTATCAGGTCAGTTATGAAAAAGTAAAAAATATCATTCCTAAAAAGACCAAGAAGAAAAAAAGTAAAAAGACTCAATCTAAAACCAAGCAGAAAAAATCTACCAAGAAAAAGAAGAAGAAGTTAAAGAAAATTTCTCGTGAGGAAATTGAACGGAAACTTGGTAAGAAATCCAGCCGTAAGAAAAGAAGAAAATCGAAAAAGAAACAGATTGATTCGGATAAAGTTGACAATGCTTTTAAGAAAACTATGGCCAAGATAAAAAGTAGTGGTACAAAAAAGAAGAAGGGCAAGAAGAAAAAGAAGCAAGATACGGAAGAAACTACTGATGAACTCAGAAAAATTAAGATCAGTGAATATGCCACTGTAGAAAAACTTGCCAATATGATGAACGAAGACCCAACTGATGTTGTTCAAAAATGTGTTGAAATGGGTATGTTTGTTACTATTAATCAGCGTTTGGACTTTGATACAATTTCTTTGATTGCTGATGAATTTGGATATGAAGCTGAAAAACAAGAAGAGTATGGTGAAGAAATATTACAGATAGAAGAAGAGGAAGATGATCCGGAGAAAGCCGAACCCAGACCCCCTGTTGTTACTGTAATGGGACATGTTGACCATGGCAAAACTACTCTATTGGATAGGATTAGAGAAACTAATGTAGTAGCAGGTGAGTCCGGAGGAATTACACAGCATATTGGAGCTTACCAGGTTGAATTGGATAATGGTGATAATATTACCTTCCTCGATACTCCGGGTCATGAAGCCTTTACTACCATGCGAGCACGAGGCGCACAGGCCACTGATATTGTAGTTATTATTGTAGCTGCTGATGATAGTGTAATGCCTCAAACAGTTGAAGCTATTGATCACGCGAAATCAGCTGAAGTTCCAATTATCATAGCGATCAATAAAATGGATCGTCCTCAGGCTGATGCAGAAAAGGTTAGACGAGAATTGTCAGAAAAGGGTATCCTGGTCGAAAGTTGGGGCGGTGATATCCAGGAAGCTGAGATGTCAGCTCTTGAAGGTGAAGGTATTGATGATCTTCTTGAATTGATCTTGTTGGAAGCTGAAATGCTGGAGTTGAAAGCGAATCCAAATAAGAATGCCAAAGGCGTTGTTATTGAAGCCAAAGTTGATAAACGATTAGGTGCTATTGCAACGGTGCTGATCAGAAAAGGAAATCTAAAGGTCGGAGATTGTTTTGTTTGTGGTGCATCTTATGGTAGAGTTCGGGCCCTTTATAATGAACGTGGTAATAAAATAGAAACTGTCAAACCGGGTGAACCGACCACCGTAGTTGGCTTTGATGAGGTTCCAAAATTGGCCGATATACTATTTGGGGTAGATGACATAAATGAGGCTCGCAAGATAGCAAACGAGAGAAAACGAATTAAACGCGAAGAAAGACATAGAGAAGAAGATCAAGTTGTTTCTCTTGATATGCTTTCACAACAGATCGCAAAGGGCGAAACTAAAACTTTGAATGTGATCTTAAAAGGAGATGTTGATGGCTCAGTAGAGGCTATTAGTGAAACTCTTTCAACTCTTGGTAATGAAGAAGTGGCTGTCAGCATAAAGCATAAATCAGCAGGTGAAATTACGGAAAATGATGTCATGCTTGCCAAAGCTTCCGATGCAATTATTATCGGCTTTAATGTTTCAGCTAATCCGAAAGTTAAAGAAATTGCCAAAAGAGAAAATATAGAAATTCGGAGATACAGAGTTATCTATGAATTAATCGAAGATGTCACAGATGCTCTGGAAGGTATGCTCTCTCCAGAAAAAGTTGAAATTGGAACGGGAGTTGCCGAAGTTAGAGCTGTATTTAAAATCCCGGATATTGGCAAGATAGCAGGCTCATATGTACAGGAAGGTAACATTTATAGAAATACAATGGGACGACTTAAACGGGATGGAAAAGTTATCTATGAGAGTGAGATCAATTCTCTGAAAAGATTTAAGGATGATGTGCGCGAAGTCCAGGAAGGTTATGAATGCGGCATCAATCTTGAAGGCTTTGATGAATATGAAGAAGGCGATATAATTGAAGCCTATGAAGTTAAGAATAAGAAAAGAAGCCTTGACGATAAATAATGACTATTGGACTATTAAGAATAGAATTTATCATCCCCGCGATAGGATCCTTAAAAGAGAAACGTTCTTTAATCAGGAAGTTGAAAAACAGAGTACGTAATGATTTTAATGTATCTGTCGCAGAAATTGGTAATTTGAATAATTTCGGCAAGGGGATGATTGGATTTACAACTCTTAGCAAAGATGGTAATGTACCCCAGAAAGTATTAAACAGGGTAGAAGAATATATTGATAAGCATTTTAATATAATTGTAACAGATAGACTAATAGAGACATTTTAATGAAAAGTAGAAGAGTAAAAAGAGCAGAAGAATTAATTAAACGCGAGCTCGGT